>JASEGV010000042.1 GCA_030017895.1 Bacteroidota bacterium
GGATCATATGCTGGCGCTCCAATTCGCTGTGGAATCGATCAAATAACTTCTTAACAACATTCCCTTCTTTAAGTTGTTCTCTGAAATTCCAAATCGTGTTTTGATCAGGTACTTTATCGCATGTGCGAAACCCCAAAAATCGCATGAAACTAAATCGGTCAGTAATTTGAAATTCCATCTGTTCATCGCTAAGTCCAAAATATTCTTGAAGTATTAGAATCTTAAACATCCGCAGGTATTCGTATGGCGGACGACCTCCAGGCCCTTTGGCTTCTTTGCTCATGGCTTTGTCCAGAACCGGAACGAAAATATTCCAATCAATTGCCTTGTTCAATCTCTCTAACGGATCGCCTAAGGTGCTGATTCGCTCCAACTTGTTTTGTTCGTCAAAGAACCCGGGATGCTTCATTTTCATTTTTCTTCCTCATACTTGTTTTCTTACTCTTAATTTAATCAAAATTACTCACACTTTAAAGTTAGTTTTTGGAAGTCCCCCAATTTATATTTCATCCGCCTTTGGCGGATTGTATTTTTTTTGATTTAGAACGTTTTACGTTTTTTAGCTTTGAATTTTTTAGCCGCATTCGTAATTGCCACACGAGCAGCTTGAGCTGAATCCCAACCGAAACTTTTTACCATTTTTCCTTCTAAATTTTTATAGCTTGTGAAAAAATGTTCTATTTCAACGAGCAAATGACTCGGTAAATGGTTTACTTCGGTTACAGTTTTATATGTCGGGTCGTGAACAGCTACAGAAAGTATCTTGTCGTCTGAACCGTGCTCATCATACATTCGCAACACACCGATTGGACGGACTTCAACCAAAACTCCGGTGCTAAGCGGTTGGTCAATTATTATCAAAACATCAACGGGATCGCCATCTTCATATAACGTGCTCGGAACAAATCCATAAGCAGCAGGATAATGCATCGATGAGTAGAGAACCCGGTCTAAACGAAACACACCGAGTTCCAAATCAAACTCATATTTATTCCGGCTCCCTTTCGGTATTTCAACTATCGCGTTGACGATATCAGGAGAGCGTTTACCGACAGGTAAGTTCTTTAAACTTTGAGCCATAAGAAATTATTTCGCACCAAGCCTTTCAAGACCTTTTTTGGCATCTTCGTTTTTAGGATCTAATTGCAGAACTTTTTTAAACATCGCAATGGCTTCAGCTGCTAATTTCTTATTTAATTCATCTTCCCCTTCGATGCGTAAATAAATTAGACCATTTGCCAACCATAGATGTCCTTGAACACTTTTTGGATCAAGCTCAATTGCTTTTCTGAAGTGGCGCACTGCTTCTTCATCTCTTTTCCTGTTTTCATCAGGGTCGTCTGTACGGTTAAGCATAATTGATTGTCCGAGAAGAACACGTATCGAGGCATCGTCGGCGCCTGAAGCAATCGCTTTACGAGCCCACTCGCCAGCGGCTGCATATTTCTGCTTCTGAAAATAAAACGAAGCTATCATATTGTATGCTTCAAGAAGTTCGTTTTTATACTTATCTTTTTGATCACCGATTAAAGCTAATACTTCATCGTATTCTTGCTTAGCAGCATCGAGCGAATCCATAAATGCAAAAGTCTGAGCAAGTTTAAGTCGCGAACCTATATAGGTTGGTCTTAACGCAACTGCCGCTTGAAGAAGTTCCTTGCTGCGTTGATAGTTTTTTAATTGAAGATATGAGGAAGATGCATTCAAATAGGCGCTAAGTGAAGTTGAATCTATTGTAATTTTCTTTTCATACATCGCAGCCGATTCGGCATATCGTTTTTGCCGCATATACAAAGCACCGAGGTCAGCAAAAACATCGACCAAGGTAGAATCCAAGGATAATGCTTTTTCATAAGATTGGATTGCCAATTCCTGTTTGTCCTGACCTTGTTGAGCTTTTCCCAATTTTATATAATCTTCGGCTGTTAATTCAGTTTTTTCTTTTAATTTGGTAAATGCTGTCTCGGATTTTTTGAAGTCTTTCAATTCTACGTAAGCATAAGCAATTATCCTATAAGCATCGAACTTGGTTGAATCGAGTGCTAAAACTTTTTCAGCAACCCTAATCACCTCTTCATAGCTTTTAATTTCGGAGAGTGATTTCATATACAAATATTGCGCATCGAATGAATGAGGACGCAACTCGGTGAGCTTTTTATACATTTTGGCTGCATTTGCAAATTGCTTTGCTTGAAAATAGATATTTCCTAAATCATCGTAAAGATTTGAATTAGTCGTATCGATCTGAATTGCTGTTAGATAGCTTTTGGCGGCGTCGTTCCATTTTCGCATCTTCTTGTAAGTCTGTGCAAGCTTTATGTGTGCCTCAATCAAGCCCATATTCAAATCGATGGCTTTTTGATATTGTTCAATTGCTGCGGGCGATATTCCTTGTTTAAAATAAATATCCCCTATGTTAATATAAATCAAAGGGTTTTTATCGTCCAATTCCCGGGATTGAGTAAACGCAACGAGCGCTTCATCGAGAGAATCTATCTTAACGAAAGAAGTTCCCATCATAAAAAATAATTCGGGATTTTTCTTATGCTTCTTCATGCCATCACGAAAATGCTTTATTGCTTTTTGAAAGTTCTCTTTTTTAAATTCCTCTTTCCCCAATTCAAATGGATCTTGTGCATACAAATTGGTAGTAAGAGTTAATAAAGATAATAGAAGGCTGATTAATATTTGTTTTAAGGATTTCATTGCTTTTTCTCCTCTTTATTTAACTGAATAATGCGAACCGGCATCGTTGCGGGAACGAGCCTGTTATTTTGTACAACTTTTTGACCTTGCACACTTGATGCAAAAGAAACAAACCCACTTGCTAAACCTACACTTTTAATGTTTGAATAAATATAAACAGGAACTCGAAGCGGATAATGTTCGCGGTAAACGTAAGCTTGCTCAGGCGGGAAATATATACCGCTTATACCAAGCGAATCGGTAACTTCCGATTTATCGCTTAGTTCTAAAAATTTTATGTTTTTGTATGATTTGTCGTAATAATTTAAACCTAACATCGCAATTGCGTTCGGATGTGAGGCGACAATATCAATAACAGAATCGACTACGGGGACAGTGAAAAAATTATCGGGCAGCGATTTTGTGTTTGAGAATTTGGTAACGCTGTAATCGTACACATCTGAATTTCGTCCGGGTAAATAAAATTGTAGTTTTGACAACGAGCCTTTCCAGCCTAAATCCTTCCAATACTTCAACTTACCATCGTAAATACTGTCTAATTGTGAAATACGGAGTCCTTTAATTGGATTGTTATCGTTCACAATTAACATGAACCCGCTCTTAGCAATTTCATGAGGATGAATATTTAACTCATGCTTTGTAATAAGATCCTGCTCGCCCTGGGTTAACTCTCTCGAAATAATTATCAGCTCTACGCTATCAGTCAACAAGAAAGCGACTGCTTCGCGTGCTGATGTGCTCTGCACTTCAATATTGGCATCGGTATAAAGATGTTCGAATCTTTCCGCCAATCCGTTTGCAAGTGGAGCAACGGTTTCTGAAACTAACAACTTCAGAGTTCCTTTAGTTGGCGATTCTTTTTCTGAACCGGAATCGCATCCAATAATTATGAATGCTAGAAGAAAATATTTTAATAAATTATTCTTCATCATTAAAGGTTTGTTTGCTTTTAGTCCAAATTGTAACAGAGCGATAAACTCCATAAAGAATAAATACAATACCCGTGATAATTCTGAAATTAGATGGAACATAAAGGGGTAAAAGGAGCCCGGCAATAATTCCAATACCTGCAATAATAACTATTGCCGAAACCATATAACTGAAAATAATTAAAAATTTTGGAGGTTTACGATTCATAGTATTACCGGACTACTTTTACTTAATATTATTGTGGTTAGTTTTTTAGTTTGAATCTAAATGGGATCGAAACCCAAACAGCCACGGGACCATTATTCATAATTGCAGGAGTAAATACCCATTGCATAGCTGCGTTTACTGCAGCCTCGTTAAATATTTCGGCATCACTTTTAAGAACAACAGCTTTTTTAGCTTTACCTTCTTTATCGACCCAAATTTTTACCCAAACCGTACCTTCCATTTGTGCACGTTGAGCAAGTTCAGGATAAACAGGTGTTACTTGCTTTACAGGAACAGGAGATTTTTCAACCGGTACGAAGTCGGGTGGTGGACCGTCGTCTTCAATATTTATATCCTGTTCAATTTGCACACCGCCGCCTAAATCAACGTCGGAAATCGGAGCCGCCGCTTGGCTCATTTCGGTTTGTGTTGCAAAAGTTTGTTCAGGACTCACTTCAGCATCGGGAACAGGAACAGGAACACCTATCGTTGGTTTCGCAGTCGGAGCAGTTATAGCCAACGGAGGTGCAGCTTCAGTGTTAGTAATAGAAGGAGGCGGACCGAGTTCAGACAATTTAACAACACGCATTGTGTAAATCGGCTCGTCGTCTTGTCCGAGATATTCAGCAAGATAGTAACCACCTATAATACTGAGGTGAATTGTAACAGCAATAAGTAAAGCCATCCCCGAATATCGTCCTGATAAAGCACGAAGTTCTTGCATTCCATAGTGTAATGTCGCTGCAGTTTTAGTCATAATACTTCATCTCCTTTCTACGATGTAACTTTAGCGAGTACTTTCATATCGATTTCACCCATCGGAGCAATGCTGAACCGGTTAATACCGCTGACATTGAACTCATCTATGATGTCCACCATCATGTGGTATTTGCCTTTTCGATCGATTTTTAAAAGTACAGTAAGTTTCGGGTTTTGTTCGTATCGTTCTTTCATTAAAATCCTCAAATTGTTGAACTCAACTTTCTTCGGACTCTCGATACCCATATTCCAATATATAGCACCATCTGCTTTCACACGAAGTGTCATCAGATTGCTTTCAGCGATTTCCACTTTTACATCGGAAGATGGTGGTAAATTAATTTCCATCGTCTGTGGTTTAGTCATTGTAGTTGTCAACATAAAAAAGGTCAACAACAAGAATGCGATATCGACCATCGGTGTCATATCTATTTTTATACCAAGACGCCGGGGTTTTCGCTTCTTTCCTTTCTTTTTATCGTGCCCACGCGGGGCAGCAGAATCAACAGCACCCATAGTATATTTCCTTAATTATGTTCAAAATTAGTTATTAAATTAAAACGCGTAATCATAGTTTTCTGCAAAATATCCATAACATCTTCAGTCAATCCATAATTAGCGTCCTTATCACCTTTTACTACAGTTCTCAATTTTGGATTTGTAATACGAGCTCTGACGAGTAAATCAGCAAGGTCTTTTACTGTAACCTCAATACTTGGTGCCAATTTTGCCATATTCTCAGGCGTCTTGTATTGGTTTCGAATGTCGGCATGATAGTATTCCCAATTTCTTTTTACAACATCACCCAATACACGAAGTTTTGCATTTTGAGCATCTAACCCAAGAAATATTCGATCGTCATTTGTTAGTGTAAGCATCATAACATCGGACTCGGGTAGCTTGTATTGCGAATGAGAGAACGGCAATTCGATTACAACTTCTTCCGGTGGTTTGAACTGCGTAGTTAACATAAAGAATGTTAACAGAAGAAACCCAATATCCACGAAAGGAGTCATATCGATTCTTATGCTGACTCGTCCTTTCTTAATTTTTGGCATTGTTAATTTTCCTTATAAATTATTTGGAACGTGACATTAAGGTTTGAACAATATTGTAACCTGCTTCGTCGATCATGTAAGTGAAAGTATCGACTTTAGTTACGAAGAAATTATATGCAATAATACCTGCGATAGCTGCAAACAATCCACCGGCAGTATTGATAAGAGCTTCAGAGATACCAATTGAGAGCTGAATGGCATCGGGTGCACCTGCTTGGGCTAATGCACGGAATGCACGAATCATTCCAACGGTTGTTCCTAATAATCCAACCATAGTTGCCGTCGAAGCTATTGTTGATAATGCAATGAGGTTTCTTTCTAATACAGGCATTTCTAAAGAAGTAGCTTCTTCGATTGAACGTTGCACCTCTGCCATTTCTTTTTCGGCTTCCCAGCCCTTACCTTCTTTTGCAATTACTTTGTATCGTTCGAGACCGGTTTTCACAATATTAGCCAGCGACCCTCTTTGTTTATCGCATGCTGCAATAGCTGTATCAATGTTGCCGGCTTGCAAGTCGCGTTGTACTTGGCGGATAAAAGTTGCCATATTTCCTTTTCCTTTTGCTTTCCCTAACGAAAACATTCGTTCGAAAATATAAGTTACAACAAGAATTGATAACATTATCAGCATAGGTACGAAAACACCGCCTACATAAACAGTACCTAAAAGATTAGTGGGTTGATGACGGCTTGCACCATCCTTAAAATTTCCCGGATCGCCTAATACGAACATCCAAATTGATATCGATATTACAGCGGCTAGTACGAATACTATTGTTGAAAATAAATTTTGTTTCATTTTTTTTGGCTCCTAAAACGTTATTAGTTTTGTTAATTAATTAATAGTTGATAAAGAAAATTTTTCGATCGCATCTTCAGTCTTATTACAAATTTCGAAAACTTCAGTTAATTTAGTTATAATAAAAATATTTTTTATGGATTTTCCAAAATTAGTTAGAATCATCTCACCACCGTTTTTAGAAAACCTTGTATGAGCTGAAATTAAAGAGCCTAAACCAACACTTGTTAGTAAGTTAACTCTCGAAAGATCTATAACGAGATTTTTGATACCTTGTTCGATGAAATCGGAAACAGTTTCGCGTAAATCGTCAATCTCTTCTTCGCCTGTTAGTGAAGAGCGGATTTCGATTATACCGATTGACCCATCATTCAACGTTCTTATTTTAATAGACACTTTTGATCCATATATTCTACTCAATCATAATCGCAAAGGGAATGCCATTAGGTAATATAGCATTTTTTGATGTTATGGGGGAGTAAAATTGGGGAGGCGAGAAATTCCTCCTTGCAATTTGCAATACAATCCGGGCTTCATACAAATAGTATCCTGTATTTCGTTGCCAATACAGTAGTTGCGTCGAATTGCACTATGCAAGAAATTATAGATTGTATTTTTTTCGTTTACGCCACAATGTAGCCGGGTCAATATTCAGAAGCAATGCAGCCTCTTCTAAATCGTTAGCTACACCCAAAACACGCTTTATGTGTAGTTTTTCCATCTCTTCAATCGATAATATTCCTGTTTTACCTTCTGCAACTTTTTGAATCTCATCCGGAAGGTATTCAGTTTTAATTACACCATCTCGCGCAAAAACTACACCCCGCTCTATTACATTCTCAAGTTCTCGAATATTTCCGGGCCATCGATACGTAGTTAACAATTTTAAAGCATCGCTTGACACTTCAATATTTTTTCCTTGATTGTGCTTTTTAATAAAATGTTGTATAAGAATCAATACATCTTCGGGCCTCTCACGTAGGGGTAGCAGTTCGATACGCACAGCATTTAATCGGTAATATAGATCTTCACGGATTGTACCTTCTTGAATTGCGACACTTAACTTTCGGTTTGTTGCAGCGATTACACGAACATCCACTTTCCTTGTAACATTTTCTCCGACCCGTTCAAATTCTTTGTTTTGCAAAAAACGTAAAAGTTTTACTTGCACCGATTGTGGTAGTTCGCCAACTTCATCCAGGAGTATTGCTCCTCCGTCGGCAGCCTGGAATCTTCCTTCACGATCTTTTATTGCACCGGTAAAGGCGCCTTTGACATGACCGAAAAGTTCACTTTCTAGTAATGTTTCGGGAATAGCTGCACAACTTACTTTAATAAATGGCTTTGTGCGGCGGTTACTGAGGTTATGAATAAATTGAGCTAACATTTCTTTCCCTGTTCCGCTCTCACCTTCTATTAAAACACTCAAACTTGAGTCGGCAATTTGTCGTGCAATATCAAGTTGTTTCAACACAGCCGGATTGCGGGTAACAAACTCCGATTCAATTTTGGTTTCAGCCAACTGACTTCTCAGTAACCGAACTTCTTTTTTAAGTTGATGGTGTTCGTAAACTCTTTCAGTAAATAATTTTAATTCCTGCAAATCGAACGGCTTCTGAAGAAAATCTTCCGCCCCGTTTTTAATTGCTTCCACGGCACTCTCGATTGAACCATGCGCGGTTATTATAACCACGGTGGTATTCGGAGATTTTTGTTTACATTCTTTTAAAAGTTGCATTCCATCAATTGGCGTCATTTTTAAATCGAAGTATGCTATATCATACTCGTTGTCGTTCAACGTAATACTTGCATCAACGGGGTTTACAAATGCATCTACTTTAAAATTAACCGATTCCAAATATATTTTTAATGTTTTTAAAATATTTGGTTCATCATCGACGATTAAAATCGTTCCGCGGTATATCATATTTTTTCTAATTGCTCCAATGGAATAGTGAATGTAAAAATACTTCCTTTCTCAATTTCGCTTTCTACCCATATCTTGCCGCCATAAATCTCGACTATTTCTTTAGCGATTGCCAAACCTAATCCGACACTACCGGGAGTACTCTCCATACTCTCTTTTACCTGCACAAATTTGTCGAATATTTTGCCGATGTTTTCGGTTGAAATGCCTCGGCCTGTATCAAGAATTTGTACAACTATATTATTTTCTTTCCTTGAACTCTTTACTTCTACAGAACCGCCTGATGGAGTATAACGAAGTGCGTTGTTAATCAAATTACTAATTACCCAACTAAACTGTTGAGCATCGCCGATAATTTTCGGAAGGTCGTTTTGTAGATTTAGTTTTAATTCGACAGATTTTTCCTTAAATGGAAGTTGAACCGGTTTTATTGAATCGGTAACAACATCGTTAATCGATATTAATTCATGCCTCAACTGCAGCTTGCCCGATTCGAGGCGTGAGAGTTCTAACAATTCACGCACAAGCTTGGTAAGTCGTTCAGCATCATGTTTTGCAGCATGAATAAGTTCGGTTTGTTCGGTATTCAATTTCCCTACAATTCCTTCATTCAAAATATCGATCGACATATTGATGGATGTGAGTGGAGTTCTGAATTCATGCGATACAGTAGCCATAAATTCCGATTTCATTTTATCGAGCTGCTTAAATTGAGTAACATCCTGGAGAATTAAAACCGTACCCAATATTTCGCCGCTCACAAGGGGAATCTCTGAAATACGGGGACGGATGTATAACTCGGTATCGTGCATCTTGAATAACAAGTATGGTTGACTAATATTATTGTCAGATTTTGGGTTGTCCAAAATATTCCGCACCCTTTCGTCTTTTATAATATCCGCATAATTTCTTTCACCTGTCGAATATTCGATATTCAGAAGCTGTCGTGCAGCATCATTCATCAATATTATTTGATTTTCTCTATTGCAAACAATAATGCCATCCGAAATATTCTCGACGATCGTTTCGGCTTTTTGTTTTTCTTCTAATATTTTTTCAATATTCAGTGCATCATATTTGCGAAGTCGTTCAGTCATCTTATTAAACTCGCGACTCAATTCTCCAAATTCATCGTTCGTTATAATGTCGGTTTTTAAATCTAACTTTCCTCTCCCGATATTGCGAACTGTTTCGGTAAGTCGTTCTGCCGGTTCTACGATTGATTTTGTAAACCGAAAGCCCGCAAAAATACTTAACGCAACTGCGATTAACGATGCAATCAAAACAGCATAAGTTGCTTCATTCGATATTTTACGTGTTCGAACTCCCAACTCTATCATCTCCTGCTGGTTGAATTCAATCAACCTGAAACAATATTTTTTGATTTCTGCATTGATGGGTCGAATTTCGTTGAAGTGGTATGTCTTCGCTATCTCCCTGAGTTGGGGGTCGAAAATAAACATCAGTAATGTATCAGTTAATTCTTCATACTTCATGTGTAATATTTGAATACTATCTAAAATATTCTGTTGTTGCTGTTTAGTAACCCGTTCGTTATTTTTTTGCACCCATTGAAAAAAATCAAATTTTGCTTGGATAAAATTATCTTCATATTTTTTATTTTGGTTTGAAATCAAAGCGACAAGAGCATTGTCTTTTAATTCTAATGAACTAACCATATTTTCGGCAGCAACAACATTCAGATAATTTTCACGGATGATTTTATCGACCGAATCACCGAGACGGTAAAAATTATTTATCGCCCAAATTGTAATAAAAATACTAATCGATACAAGAATAATGTAGCTTAATGAAATTTTGAAGCGAAGGCTGTTGAAGAAAGGAATTTCCATCTTCAGATATAATTAAAATTTAGTCCCGAAGAATTTTTGATATTGTTTTTTGAATTTGTTCCATATCGATGGGTTTACTTAGAATTCCAAACAACTCGTCATCTTGTATTCCCTTAAGTATGCGTCCGTCCTCAAACCCACTGATGAATAAGAAAGGCATTTTTGAGTATTTTGGATTTTGTCGGACTTTGTGATACAGTTCAAGCCCTCCGACGCGTGGCATCATAATGTCGGATATTATGAGATCCGGAAAATAATCGTTCAATTTATCCAAAGCTTCTTGACCGTCATAAACGAGGACGACTTCGTATCCATCCATCATAAGTAAATCTCGTAGGATTTCAGCAAAACCTACTTCATCGTCAACGAGTAAAATATTTCGTTTTTTTCCGTTTGTCATTCTGTAAGAATATAGATAAACATATTTTTAAAATCAAGTTATTGTTTTTATGAGGAGAATTCAGTATGTTCAAAAAAAAATGGAACCCGCATTGAAAGAATTTGATAAATTTATAGAGATCGTTCACCGCTTACGGCGTGAATGCCCTTGGGATCGAGAACAAACCCATTCCTCAATTCGACATAGTTTGATTGAAGAAACTTACGAAGTACTCGAAGCCATCGATAATAACAATTTAGAACATCTGCGACACGAGTTAGGCGACTTACTTTTACACGTAGTTTTTCATGCATCCATAGCTGAACAAACAAATGAATTTACACTAAAACAGGTAATAGATGACATAACTGAAAAACTGATTCGCCGTCATCCGCATGTTTTTGGCGACACAAAAGTAAGCGGCTCGAAGCAAGTAATTTCAAACTGGGAAAAATCGAAATTGAGCGAGGGAAGGAATTCGGTTATCGAAGGGGTGCCAAAAGAACTACCCGCGCTTCTGCGTGCCCACCGCTTGCAAGATAAAGCATCGAAAGTGGGATTCGATTGGGAAAAGAAAGAAGATGCCTGGAAAAAAGTCGATGAGGAAATGCACGAGTTACATAGAGCAATCGAATCAGGTAACCAAGCTCATGTTGAGGCTGAATTCGGTGATTTGTTATTTGCGATGGTAAATTATTCGCGCTTCATAAATGTAAATCCCGAAATCGCTTTACGACATACAGTAGAAAAATTTATTACACGTTTCAATTATATTGAGGAGCAACTAAAGGAGATGGGAAAAGATATTCACTCTTCTTCGTTAGAAGAGATGGATAAACTCTGGGAGAAGGCAAAAATAAAAGGGTAAGTTTAATCAACGGTATGTGAGCCAGTTATTCTATTTTTTCGAGCAAGGTTTGTCCGTTATCAGAGTGTTCAGGTTTTTAACTTTCTCAATTACACATTTCATCTTGCAGATTAAAGTAGTTAGTGGCGGCATAGCACCATAGATACAAAATTTTCCCTATTCACTTATATCTATATTTGCTTGTAGAAGAATCCTCAACAGGAGATTTCTACCTATGTCCTTTCCATGAGGATTAGGTAGAATGGGTTTCAGTTTATCTTTCAACATTAAGATATGCGACTAAAAAACTTCCTAGCAATCGTCAAAATCAAAGTTAGTGCATTTTATTTACTTCTGTCTTCTGGTTTACCATCGGTTCCGTTCTTTCCATTCGTATGATATTTATCATAGGCATCTATTATATCTTTAACTAACTTATGACGAACAACATCGTTACGATCGAAATAACAGAAATTAACGCCTTGAATTTCCCGAAGCACTTCCCGGATTTGCACTAAACCGGAAACTGTTTTCGATGGCAGGTCAATTTGCGTAATATCGCCAGTGATGATTGCTTTTGAATTAACACCGAGACGCGTAAGGAACATTTTCATCTGCATACCTGTAGCATTTTGTGCTTCATCAAGGATTACAAAAGCATTGTTCAGCGTTCGTCCGCGCATATAAGCCAACGGTACAACTTCTATTACACGCTTCTCGACGTAACTCTTCAATTTTTCGGGTGGAATCATATCGTCGAGTGCGTCGTAAAGCGGACGCAAGTACGGATCGACTTTCTCCTTGAGGTCTCCCGGTAAAAAGCCTAAACTCTCACCCGCTTCTACGGCAGGACGGGCAAGAATGATTTTCATAATTTCACGGTTCTTCAAAGCAGCGACAGCCGCAGCGACTGCAAGGTAAGTTTTGCCTGTTCCCGCCGGACCGATAGCAAAAACAATATCATTTTTTTGAATTTGGCGGATATACTCTCTCTGTCCTTGCGTACGTGCTTTGATTATCCCATTACGGGTATATAATACAGCAGAATCGAAGTCGGTGTCGGGAAATTGTTGTGTGATCGATTTAGGAAGTGCTGCCTCACCATTCACTAAAACTAAATCGATAACTGTCCCTACATCGTTTGTAGAAAGACTCCCGTTTTTACTTAGTATATAAATTAGTTCTTTAAAAATTTTTTCAAGTTGTTCTACTTGATACTCGTCCCCCTTAAGAATTATAATATCTCCCCGAACGACGATAATAGCGTCAAATCTGTTTTCAATAAGCTGAAGGTTAGCATCGTTCAAACCAAGAAGTCCAAACATTTCTACACCCTCAGCTTTTATTTTTTTTTCAACCAACGAAATCGATTATCTTTAAATTTTTATTTAAAAAAAAACAAGCCCTTCCCACCTTAGCAGAAAAGGGCTTGTTGATATAATAAAGCTTTTTAACAAATCTAAAAAGAATATATCTATTTATTGTACAGGGGCTGCTGCTTCTGCCTTTTTCTTGTAGTAAGAATTTGCGGCAGATTTTTCTTCTTTTGTTAGCTCAGTTCCGGCTGGAATTTTAAGAACCCATTTTGGTTTTATGATATCCGGGTTTTTAATTTTATCCTTATTACCTTGCCAGATTTTGGGCCACATCCAGGCATTGTTATAGGTATCTTTTTTCTTAGCGATGTTCCATAAGCAATCGCGGTCTTTTGCCCAAGTTCCGACTGTATAAGTTTTCGATTTATCCAAAGTTTTCATCAAGCTGGCAATATTATCTTGCAATTTTTTAATTCTATCATTTACTCGTGGGATAAATGCCATCTTATGCTTTGCCATCTCGTTCACACGACCGTTCATCTTCAAAACTTCGTCACGATATTTCAGAAGTTCTTCGTCCGACAGTCGCATTAGTTCGTTCACGCGAGATTCATAACCAGTGAGTTCATTCAAGTAAGCATCGTATTCAGCTTGAGTAATTCCTAATAATTTTAGAAGTTCATCATTACAAGCTGCGAGATCTCCGTCCAACTTCTTGGATTGATCTTGTAAATTTTTAATGTCGCTGTTTAATTTATCTAAATTTGATTTAAGGTCATTTCGCTTGGCAGTGAATTGACTCATTTCTTGTTGCCATTGTTCTTTTGTCATTTCTTGCGCAAGAACACTTGGTGCATCAATTAAAAAAATTAATGCTACTACTATTGTCAAAAATATTTTTGTTTTCATTGCAGTTTCTCCTTTTTTGAATTACTGACCAGTTGCCTTCTTCACAGCGTCTTGATCTGTCTGACACTGTTTAAGTTGTCCATTTTTTTCAGCTACTTCTTTTTCCAAATTAGCCTTTACACGTTCTTGTCCGGCAATTTGTTTTTCAAGAGAGGTAACTTCTGCTTTGAGATCGTTCAACTGACGTAGTTCCTCTGCCGATGGTTTGCTTGTGCATCCTGCTATAAACAGCGAAGCAGAAAGAGTGAAAACTGCAATTGCAGTACCGATTCTGTTTTTCAGTATCATGTTGTTCCTCCTATTTAGTTGTTTGTTCATATTAATGTTCTATTAATTTGGTTAATTATAAGAAAATAAATCCTTTTAGTCAAGTATTTTTACACATAAATGAATTTATTTTTTAAATATTACAGAATTCCCCTTTCTGCGAAGCTAACAAAGGAATTTCCCCCTAATATGATATGGTCGTGCACCGGAATTCCTATTATTTTGCTTGCTTCGACTAATTGCTTGGTAATCTGAATATCATCGGCACTTGGTTCAGGATTTCCGCTTGGGTGATTATGTAGCAAAATAATTGCCGCCGCTGGTTCAGTAATCGCTGCTCTAAAAACTTCTCTCGGATGGACTAGCGACGAATTCAATGTACCTCGTGTAACTTCAACATCCTTCAGCAAGTGGTTTGCACTATCCAACAATAATACTTTAAACACTTCCTGTTTGGTATCACGCAGCGCAGGAAGATATTTGTCGGCAACATCTTGAGGCGAAATAACACGAAATTTTTTTCCATCCCAAGAAGCTGCAACACGTCTGCCAAATTCAAAAGCTGCGGCTAAAGTAACTGCCTTAGTATTCCCGATTCCTTTATATTTTTTCAATTCAGGAATCGAACGCGCAACAAGCGAATTTAATGTTTGAAAATCGGAAAGCATTTTTTTTGCAACATCGACTGCTGTAATTTTACCGGAACCCGATCTAATAAGCACAGCTAACAATTCAGCATCTGAAAGTGAAGCGGCTCCGTTATTCAGGATTTTTTCTCTGGGCCTTTCCGATTCGGGCCAATCTTTTATTTTTGTGTGATACTTAGATGCTTCACCGACAATTTTAACCACTTTCTGGTCTCGCATAATTCCTCCGATTATTTGTCAGAACAATTTATTTCTCCAATCTTTGTAATTTTCCCACCTATATATTTCAGAATATGGAATTCCTGATTCACTCTGTTTCTACTTAAATCAATCTTCGAATGCAATCCATTGAATTTATAAACATCGGCTAACATTTTTTTTAATTCTTCACGATTGAATCCGCGGCGGGCAATCTGATCGATTAACAGCAACATTGTATCATACCCGAAATACGAATTACGCGATGGCTCTTTTTTAAACAGCTTTTTGTAACGAGTTACAAAACTGATAATTTGTTCATCGTTGTCGTTTATAAAAAACTCGGATATAAAAATAGAGTTATTAGTATATCTTGCATGTTCGTCGAGTTCATTTTTATCAAACCATTCGCTTGTTCCTAAAATTTGTGTACTAATGTTGTAGAAATTCAACTGCGATGTTAGCATACCTATCTCATCTGCAGATGTGATAGGAAATAAAATACCGTGAATAGAATTTACGCTCTGATTCAAACTGTCGGGCTGCACGTTTGGATAAACGAGATGTAATCCTAATGAATCGGCAACCCGCTTGCCATTTTTTCCGAATAGTACATTGACCGGAATACTGCCGCCAGCTTCGATGAGCGAATCGAGCAAACGATGTTTTACCCCAGCAGCAAGAATACGCATCCGGTTATTTGCATTTGCTTTTGCAGAAAACGGAACTACCGGTTCAACAGCAGATGTGCAACCCAGCTTGCGTAAGTGCATAAACTGTTCTTTCAAATCTAAACTTCCTTTGTCGTACCATTCAACTGATACGACATTACCACCGACTCTTTCTGTTTCGGCAATAAATTTCTCAACGATGGTGCGAACGGTTGGTTCATTCGGGGCAACGACTGCCAAATTTATCAGCTTTAAATTTTTAACTGCAAAATTAGAGATCGCTTTGCCACGGCTTTCGAAATCAGAATTCGGTTGAAAAACATATTTGCCAATGGCAGCTATTCCGTTACCTGTCGCTGTTGGGGTAATTATTGGTACTTTATTCTTTTGTGCAACGGACGCTACAGCTTGAGCAATGTTACTGAAGACAGGACCAATAATTGCAAGAATTTCTTTCTGTTTTACCAAGTCTTCAGTTTCAATTGTCGATTTTGTAACGTTGCGTTCCGTATCTCTGATGTCAAGCACTATTTTGAACTCATCTTCAGCTTGCTTATTGAATTCTTCGGCAGCTAAAATAATTCCATTTAAAACATCTTCCCCAATCTCGCGAAACGGCGAAAGTGGATGATTTTTCATAAGCGGAACCAACACACCTATCTTAATCGTGAACCCGTCATATATTTTGTTTCGAATTGATTGAGCAATGTTTTTGAGTTTTGTAGATTTCACTTCAGCATAAACCGATTCAATTAATAATTTAGCTCTCTTCACATCGCCAGCAACAAATAATTTATTTGCACGAAAAAGATTTAAGATATTTCGCTTGTTTTTTGAGTTAGATTTTTCTATCAGGTTGTCGACTTCTTTCACATCAAGCTTATTGGTCGTTATCCAAATTAGTTTTGAATACGACCGGTTTTGAATTTTAGTATCATTCGTCGTAACGATTGCATCACAAAAAGATTCGACTGCCGATTGATATTTTTCCTGCTGAATGAAAGATATTCCTAATGTGTAGTAAGAATTGTCGAGGTAATTACTTTCAGGGTATTTTAGAAGCAATTCCCGTAAAACATTCTGTGCTTTTTGCACCTCGTCGAGTTTCAAATAGTTCTTCGCCAACATTAAGTAAGCAGCAGTCGTCCGTTGATGAAAAGGAAGTTTCACCAAATTTTGAAAAGTAGAAACTGATACTAAGAAATTTTTATTTCCAAAATCTTTTACAGCAGCATCGAATTTATTTTCAGCTTCTTGATTGAATTTATATACCTGCTGCCCGCTGATGGTTATTGCAAAAACCAAAATTATATAAAATATTTTGATTGCTCGTTTAGTCATAATTCGTTTATTTGAAATCACGGTTTAAAGATTTAAGTCCGACGATGTAACAGATGACCGAAATTAAAAGTGAGATACCTCCAAATCCAAGACTTGTATATATGATTTTTGCGTGAGGGAAAATTTTATTAGCATGTGAATATTCGAAATATCTTAATACTATTGAAGAAATTATTATCGCTGTGAACACCAAGAAAACCAAGCTCATTAAAAAGATTAGAGAAGCTCCCTGCGTAGAAGCAATCCTTATTGGATTTTTTTCATTGAAAGATGCAAAAAAACTTCCCCCCGATATATTAATTATCACTAAAGCGGCAGCAACAAATATCATCGTGTAGGTTGAAAAGTAGAGAAGAGATTGTTCTTTGCGAAACGACCAATTGGAAAATATTGAGAGCATTATGCCCACCAAGATTATCGGTATAAACACAAAAATTATTTTAGTATTAAAGAACTTTTGTATAGATAACGGAGAGCTTTTAATTTTCCAAAAACTCGAAGCCTCGATACTTATCAATGGATAAACAAACCTGATAGCCATAGAAGCAATTAAAAAAGCCGTAAATAAATAAATAACTACATAAGTTACGCTTTGCAGAAAAGGTTGTTCATAATTGTATTCGAAACGACTCACACTTACACCAAATACTAACATCAAAAGAACTAAAACAGCGAGATGCAGCCATTGGCTTGGATCTCGAAAAAATTGCAAGAATTCCTTTTTGAGTAATGCATCAGTTTGACATTGAAGAATTGTATTTTTTTGGAAAATAACTTTCCTATTTTGAATTTGTTTTTTGGAGAAAAATCGGAACTCCAACGATACCAACCAGCTCTTCCTATAATACATTCGCCCGACAACAAACATAATCAAAAATAAAAAAAGTGCTGCAGTAATTAGCATCAAGCCATAAAAAGATGCCCCGATATAATTTCCTTTGACTGTCCAATATAAAAATTCCGACACCCAATGGTTAGGCAAGTATTTTAAAAAAACCGGCATAAATATTTCGAAGTACTGGTCAGTGTGTGGGTAGTACTTCATTATTTCATTAACTAATTTATATGGGTTTACAAACTTGAAATAAAAAAATATCGACCCCACATAACCTGTAACCAATCCGGCAATAACTGGAGCTGGACCGATATGACTTGCAATTTTTATTAACAAAAAAAGGAGTAAGACTGCTAAAATCGCTGATATTAGCATAAACGGTATGAAAATAAAAATCAGAACAACAAAATAAAAACCTAAAGGCATCGAAAAATAACTTCCGTAACCGGCTATCACTGCCAAGCCGATTAAGAATAATGTTGTTGAACTGTAAAAGAAATTATCGAGGAACTTCAACATAAAAATATTAACGAACGACACCGGCTTGGTGAACAAATAAAGAATTTCTTTCGATTTATATAACGTGGAGTACGATACAATCACGTTACCCAAATTCACGGTTACAAAAAATACAAAGAGCAACATCGAAAGGAACCGATGCAGCAAGAACATTCCGACTTTTGCATCTTTAAGAAGATATTCAATGATATTATAAGTTAAAACATAAGCTCCGACTGCAAAAGCCCCATAGAGCAGAACAGAACCTAAATTTTTGATAATCCCCTGCAGACTCAAATCGATTGTTAACTTTAAATTCGATTTAAGTTTATACCATAAAATATGAATAAACTCACTCATAGTCAGTTTGTCAAATCAAGAAATAAGTTTTCTAATTTTCCGTCGTATTTATTTTTTGAATCTAGTAATTCTTCGATAGTTAAATCTGAAATTATCTTACCCTCTTTAATAATCGCAATCCTATCGCACAATTCTTCTGCCACATGCAAAATATGGGTTGACATAAATATCGCTACTCCCGTTTTGCATTTTTCTTTTAAAACATTTTTCACTATACTTGCGCTTCTTGGGTCTAAACCTACCATAGGTTCGTCGATGATTATTACTTTGGGGTTGTGCAACATCGAAGATGCAATGATCAAACGCTGCGACATACCTTGCGAGTAATTCTCCGATCGTTTATCAATCCAGCTACCCAGCTCAAACAATTTGATAGTGTCTTCTACTTTAATCTCTAATTCATCCTTGGGAATTTTAAATAATCCTCCGGAAAAAAAAAGATATTCCCTGCCTGTCAGTTTATCGTATAAAAAAGGGTGGTCGGGTATATAGCCGATTTTTTTTTTCGCTTCGATGGGATCTGTTTTTATGCTTGAACCGTTCAGAAATATTTCACCGGAAGTAGGCTCATACAATCCTGTCATCATTTTTATTGTTGTAGTTTTACCAGCACCGTTGGGACCCAGAAAACCGAAAAATTGTCCGAAGGGTATTTCCAAATTAATGTTATTGACTGCTGTAAACGAACCAAATTTTTTAGTCAAGTTTTTGAGTTTAATCATAGAGAATAATCTTAAAGCAAAGTTCTTCCAATTGCATTAGCTATTAAATCAGCTTCCTTCATCAGTTGGAATAATTTTTCGGGCTTGAGTGATTGTTCGCCATCTGAAGTCGCCTCCTCAGGTTTTGGATGCATCTCAACTATCAAACCATCGGCACCAGCGGCTAATGCTGCCCGGCTCATTGGAATTATAAAATCGTGTCTTCCCGTCCCATGACTCGGATCAACAATAATAGGAAGATGAGATAATTGTTTAATTGCAGGAACGATGTTCAAGTCGAGTGTGTTGCGTGTGTATTCAACAAATGTCCTGATTCCTCTTTCACACAAAATTACCTGGTCATTCCCATTGGAAAGAATATATTCAGCACTCAATAAAAATTCGGCAAGTGTAGCCGAATAGTTTCTTTTTAATAAAACAGGTTTTTTTATTTTTCCCAAATTCTGTAACAATTTTGTGTTCTGCATATTGCGGGTACCCACTTGTAAAATATCGGCATACTCTGCCACGAGTTCAATTTCAGTTGTATCCATAACTTCGGTAATAATTTTCAATCCGGTAAATTTTTTCGCTTTCTCTAAAATTTTCAAACCCTCCTTACCCATACCTTGGAAGGAATATGGACTTGTTCGTGGTTTAAAAGCACCTCCCCGTAATATTTTTATTCCCGCTTTCTTTACTATTTCAGCAGACTCAAGCATTTGATCTTCACTCTCGACAGAACAGGGTCCTGCCATTATCACAATTTCACTCCCGCCGACAAGAACACCATCAACCGAAATCACTGAATCAGTTGGCTGAAATTCGCGGCTTGCTAATTTGTATGGTTTTAAAATCGGAATAATGTTTTCTACGTTCGGCAGTAAACTGATTTGGTCTTTGTTTAAAAAACGTTCATCACCGATTATCCCGATAACCGTTCGCTCTACGCCTTTCGATACGTTAGCTTTAAAACCTAATTTTTCTATTCGTTCCACTACACGTTGAACATCTTGTTCAACCGCTTCATGCTTCATCAGTACTATCATATAAAAATAAATTCTCTTCTATTATTTCTTGATAAGTATAAGAATAGAATAAGATAAAAACAAATTCCAATAATTGTAATTCTTTTTAAGTTTATTTATATTCTTCTATGCTTTTACATAAAGGAAAGGCAAAATATAAATCGGAGCAAGTTGCAAATTTATTCGATTCAATCGCTCATAGTTATGATTTTTTAAATCATTTCTTGAGCGGGGGAATTGATTTTTATTGGCGATGGCGTGCCTTGCGTTTGCTCAGAAATCCGAAACCAAAATGTTTGTTGGATGTTGCTTGCGGAACAGCCGATTTTTCGATTGCAGCTGCAAAGTATGGCGTAGAAACAATTTACGGCATCGATATAGCTGCAAATATGCTTTCTATCGGTAAATCAAAGGTTGAAAACAAAGGTTTTTCACAAAGGATAAAATTGGAAATCGGAAATGCTGAAGCAATTCGATTTGATTCTGAATATTTTGATGCTGCGATTGTGGCATTCGGTGTTCGAAATTTTGAAAATCTTGAAAAAGGTTTAAGGGAAATGCTGCGAGTTCTGAAACCTAACGGATCTATTTTGGTATTAGAATTTTCAAAACCAAGCTTTTTTCCTTTCAAACAAATTTATTTCTTCTACTTCAAATTTGTATTACCGATGATTGGGAAATTAATTTCAAAACACGCTGAAGCTTACAACTATCTTCCCAACACGGTTATGAATTTTCCGGAGGGCGAATGGTTTTTAGATATCCTGAGGAAGATTGGATTTAATAATACGCGACAACATCGAATGACTTTCGGAATTGTAACCGCCTACATTGGAGTAAAACCTTGATACTACTTAATACATACTACCTACTTTTTACTTTCAATTAAATAATGAATATCGAAGAAAGAATTTTGTATAACGAAGGAACAGAAATGACAAAACGAATAATCAAAGTGGGACACAGTCCCGACCCCGACGATGCGTTTATGTTTTACGGACTTGCATCGGGTAAAGTAAAATTAGAAGGAATTACAATCGAGCATTCGCTTGAAGACATACAAACTCTGAACGAGCGTGCTATGCGCGGCGAGCTTGAAGTTACCGCAATTTCGGCTCACGCATATCCGTATGTTGCCGACAAATACTGGATAATGCGCACCGGTGCAAGTATGGGCGAGGGTTACGGACCTGTAATCATCTCAAAAAAATTTAAAACACTTGATGAGCTGAAAGGTAAACGTGTTGCAACTCCGGGCCCGCTTACGACTGCAACTCTTCTTTTTAAACTTTTTACTGAAGGGATTGAAAATGTAGATATACCTTTCGACCAAATTATGGATAAGGTGACAAGTGGTGAGTTTGACGGCGGGCTAATTATTCATGAAGGACAGATTACATATCAAGAGGAGGGTTTTAACAAGATTTTAGATTTCGGAGAATTTTGGGATAATTTTTCGGATGGTTTACCCCTTCCACTCGGACTCGATGTAGTCAGAAAAGATTTAGGAGGCGAGCTTGCTACCCGACTCTCAAAAGGATTAAAAGATAGCATTCACTACGGATATACACATCAAGATGAGGCGATCCCCTACGCACTTGAGTATGGACGCGGGTTGAATTACCAACTCGGAGAAAAATTCGTGAAGATGTACGTGAGTGAGCTAACGATTGATATGGGTGAAAATGGGAAAGCTGCATTAGAAAAATTATACAACTTTGCCAGCAACAGAGGATTAATTCCATCAGTGGCTAAATTCGAGATTATATAAATATTCTATAACAAAGATGAATAAGACTTGGACTGAAGAGGAAAATAACTTTCTAAAAGAGCAATATCCGTTACAAGGTGTACGAATCGTTGCAGAGAAATTGAATCGCTCAGAGGGTGCCGTTAAAACTCAAGCATCTCATCTTGGAGTTAAGGTTAGCTACGAAAAAAGGCATATATGGTCGAACGAAGAAATTATTTTTTTAAATAAGTATTATCCAATAAGAGGGGCTAAATATGTGGCTGAGCATCTTAAACGGACACACGCCGCAGTTATATTATTCGCTCGAAAACATAAAGTAAAAGTGGTAGAAGAAAAAAGAAAGAGATGGTCGGTCGAAGAAACCAAGTTCCTAATTGAGAACTATACAAAAAAAGGTTCGAGATATATTGCCAACACTTTAAAAATAAAACCACAAACTGTTCGGTCTAAAGTTAAATTCTTAGGTCTCACGCGTGAGCAAAAACTGGAACACGTTCCTTGGAAGAAAGATGAAATAGAATTTTTAAAGTGCAATTACCCTGAGTACGGACCAAATTATGTTGCAAAGTATTTACAAAGAAACAAAAATTCAATTATTTCCTATGCCAACTCTCACGGGATTAAATTTTCTTATTCACTAATACGAGGATGGAAGGAAAAAGACCTCAATTATGTTAAAGCTAATTATCGTGATAAAGGTGTTAGGTATATCGCCAATCACTTAGACAAATCAGAAAAGACTATTCAAAGGTGTGCCGAGCTGCTTGGTATTAAAACTTTAAAGCGACGCAATTGGCAAAAAAATGAAATAAAATTCGTTGAAAAATATTATCAAAAAAAGGGGCTTCTATACATTTCTAAAAAACTTAATCGCTCTGTTAACTCTGCAAAAACCCTAGTTTACAAATTAAAAATAAAGTCTAAAAGGACATGGAAAGAATGGGAAAAACATTATGTTATGCGTCATCATAAAAGTAAAACCGCCCGTTCGATTGCGCGAACATTAGGGAGAACTAAAAATGCTGTTAATCATTATGTCCAAAAAATAAAACGTTTAGAAAACAAAATATAACACACTAAATCATCTGGGTATTTCAATTGTCATTTAGGGATAGAATTCAATTCACAGTAATAGGCGGAGGACAAGAAATCGGCGCCAACTGTTTTTACCTGAACATGGATGGGACAGGAATAATTTTAGATTCCGGGCTACATCCCGAAAAAAATGGGAGCGAAGCACTTCCAAAATTTGAACTCCTCGAAAATCTCACCGCCGATTTCGTACTAATCTCTCACTCACACACAGATCATATTGGAGCTCTTCCTTATTTGATACAAAAAAATCCACACCTAAAAATTTATACAACACCGCAAACTCGTGATCTCGCCGAGGTTATGCTACACAACAGCTTGGCACTTACACAAAAAGAAATAGTGGATAGCGACCCACTTCCAAAATACACTCACGAACAAGTTGACTTGCTCACTGAATCGTTTAACATTTTAAAATATAATGAATCGCTCCCGATTCAAGGTTACAGGCATTTCAGCAATCAGGATATACAAGTTACTTTTTTAGATGCGGGGCATATACTCGGTGCAGCAGGAATACTAATTCAGACAAATGATATTAGGGTATTCTACACGGGCGATACTAATGTGAGCAAACAATCAATTCTTGCCAGCGCAGATTATCCTGACGAACCTATAGATGTTCTGATTTTAGAATGCACTTCAGGCGCTACCGGTTCTTTGGCAAAGCGGAGTGAAGAAGCAAAACGTTTGGCAAAATCGGTAAACAAAATTATTGATAAAGGCGGTTCGATTTTAATTCCGATATTTGCACTCGGAAAATTTCAGGAAACAATTACTCTGCTCCACACAATGATGAGAAAAGGCAGCATACCCCACATCGACATATACACGAGTGGGATGGCTCGTGAAATTTCCGATGTCTATGATTTACACAGATTCAACACAAAGAGGATAAATAATGTTTTCAAGATAAATGAAATACCACAGTTACCAATTATACAAGACGAGTTTCTGACGGGAAAGTATTTTAAAACTCCGAGTATAGTTTTAGCTTCAAGCGGAATGATGTTTGAGGGAACTACATCTTTTGCACTTGCACAACGGTGGTTAAAGGAGAAAAACTTCGGAATTTTCTTCGTAGGATATGTAGCCCCTGATTCTCCCGGATATACAGTGCTAAATTCAAAATTAGGTGATATCATTAAACTCACCGAAATATCCGAAGTAATTAAAGTCGCTTGTGATGTTGATTATTTCCGGCTTACCTCCCACTCGAACCGAGATGACTTGATCTCTGTTGTAAAAAAACTTAAACCGAAAATTGTTATACTGGTTCACGGCGAAAAAAAAGGAATTGACTGGATGGAAAAAGAGTTGTTAAACCATTTTCCATCCATCAATATCATAAAACCAAAAATTGGTGAGAATTATCCGATCAAGATAATAGAACACGGATAAACGCGGAATAGAGTGTTAAACACAGATTTATTATTCGTATCAATCCGTCGCCTCAGTGTGAATCCGTGGTCTATTTAATTAGAACTTCTCATATTTTTCTTTAGCAACTCCACACACCGGACATTTATCAGGTGCATCTCCGATAACAGTATGACCGCATACAGGACAAACATATACATCGGCTTCAGAAATATCTTTACCCTGTAAAACAAGCTCCTTCGCTTTCAAGTACATTTCTTCGTGAATTTTTTCTGCTTCCAACGCATAATGAAACGATTTTATTGCTCCTTTTTCGTCTTGCAATTTAGCAACAGCATCGAATACAGGATACATTTCGGAAACTTCAAAATTCTCGCCGCCTGCAGCATCCGTCAAATTTGCAGCCGTGTTGTTAATTTTTTCCAACAACCGTAAATGATTAGTAGCGTGAACTTTTTCGGCGTAAGCTATCGCCCGAAACAATTTTGCAATTTGCGGAAATCCTTCTCTCTCTGCTTTTTCAGAATAGATAAGATATTTCATATGTGCTTGACTTTCGCCGGCAAATGCCGCCTCAAGATTTGATTTAGTTGTGTGTTTCATATTTCTCTCCTTTTAATTTTATGTTTGTTATTTAAAATCTATTCTCACTTCCTATCAAAAAACGGATTCTTCGGACTTACGCTTAATGGAATTCCGAATACAATCTTCACATCATCGCCTAACAATCTAATATCTACGACAGCTTTTCCCACCGAATACATAACTCGATTGTCGATTCTATGATTTGCGGCAACACTCACAGCCGACCCGATTGCAATTCCTAAATCATTCGTGTTGAATATGCAGGGAACATCTGGCTGCTTATTTTTTTCGTTACAGTTTGGGAAACCGCACAAGTCGCAAGGTTGAACGTTGATACTTTTAATTCGTGTACCAATTAATAATAAATAATCGGCGTTTAGAATATTGTTAGCATCTCTCAAGAAAAACGAAGACGATTCTTGCCGGCTTGCAATATTTTTCATCGCTTCAGAGATTTTTTCGATTTCCTTTTTATCGGCAATTGCGATTACTAAATTGTCGATGCCCCTAGCTTTAGGTGCGGTTCTTGCTGTCGCAGCCATTTGCTTTGCGACATTGTAGATAGTTTCTGTTCTAATATTTTCTTCGATAATTAATGACATAGTTACTCCGATTTATTTTGACTTGAAATTAATAAAGTAAAATGAGAATTACAACCCAAAGAATGCACAACTTACACAAATAACAGTCCGCATATATCAGTCTAATCCGTGTGAATCCGTGTTCTATATTCATTTAATATAGTTTCTGTAATTGAAAAATATTTGTAAATAATTTCGTTTACTCTCTTCACCATAATGACTTCTGCCAACGAATTCGTTAAAAATACCTCATCGCATCTATCAAATTCTGAAACATCTAAAGTCTTCTCTTCGATACTAATATTTAGTTCCTTACAAATCTCAAAAATAATTTTCCGAGTTATTCCCGGTAATACTCCACAATGAAGCGATGGAGTGAAGACAACTCCATCTCTAACAAAAAAAACATTCGTGCGTGTTCCTTCGAGTATATGGTTTTCATTATCTATAAAGATTGCTTCATCGTATCCTCGCGATTTTGCTTCACGATATACTTGATTGTTATAAAAATAGTTAGTCGTTTTGTGCATCAGCAATTGAACACCGTGTGGAAGTTTTTCTCCCGAGATCATAACAGATGCATATTCAGGGAAAGTGGGCTGATATTCAGTTGCCTCAATCAAAACTATTTGTTCATCGGTATTAATGTGTTTGCTTACCGTAATTCGTAAACGTGCGGAACTCAATTTATTAATTTTTAATAACTCTGAAATTGCATCCGTAATTTGATTATCATTTATTATCTTAAAACCAAACAATGGAAGTGAATTGTTCATCCTTTGTAAGTGGTCAGAAAGTCGGAAAGGAACACCGTTGTAACTTCGAAGAGTTTCAAAAATCCCTTCGCCATACAAAAAAGCCGAGTTAAACGGAGATATTTTTTCAGATTCTTTTTCTAAAAATTTACCGTTTAGGTAAACCTTCATTTTACCTCCACGCCAAGTGCTTTAAACATCGCCGCACCTTTATGCAAAGTTTCCTGATATTCTTTCTCGGGGTCGCTGTCGGCTACTATTCCACCTCCAACTCCAACGGTAACTTTACCCTTTTCCCAAGTCATAGTACGAATAGCAATATTAAATTTTGCAGATTCATTAAAACCTATATATCCGATCGCACCTGTGTAAATCCCTCGTCTGTTTTTCTCAAGTTCATCGATAATCTGCATCGCCCGGATTTTTGGTGCCCCTGTTATCGAACCGCCGGGAAATGCCGACACAATTAAATCGAAAACATCACAATCATTACGCAACTCTCCGCAAATATTTGCAACAAGATGATGCACACTTGCATAAGTTTCAACCATCTTCAAATCAGAAACATTAACACTTCCGGGTTTGCAAACTCTGTTTAAATCGTTCCTTTCCAAATCTACAATCATCAAAAGCTCGGCATTGTCTTTCGGACTGTTGAACAACTCTCGTTTTAATTTTTCATCTTCTTCGGGAGTTTTTCCACGCCGAATAGTCCCTTTAATCGGTCGAGTTTCAACATTTTTTCTTTGAACATCAATAAATAATTCAGGTGAGGAACTCAGCACCCAATCATTTTCACCGACACACATCAGAGCCGAAAACGGGGCGGGATTCAATTCCCGCAATCGCTCATATACAGCCAACGGAGGAAGGTTTATCTCTCCCGAAAATTGCTGTGAAAAATTTACCTGATAGATGTCGCCTGCGGCAATATATTCTTTTACTCTTTTCACCGCAGAGAGATAATCATTGTGTGATATATTCGAATGTATATTATTTTTCTTGATAGGAATTTCAACAAACGGTTGAGAATAATTTTCAAATTTATTTTTTATTGAGACTAAAATATTTTCTGCTGCTTTTTTTATATCCCCAACGCCCGAAATTCTCCATTCTTTTTTATAATGATCGTAATTTAATCCCCACTCGTAAACGCCAAAAAAAAAATCAGGTAGTAATGTTGAATGGGGTTTTGTCAGTCTCACATTCTCGAATGAACATCCGAAATCATAACTAAAGTATCCTACGAGCCCACCTGAAAAATCTTCAACATCTTCATTAATTTTGTATTGATTCAAAATAGATTTTAAATATTCAAGTGGCTCTTCTGTAATTTTATTTCTGCCCCCCCCCTTATAATTGAACAATTCTCCATTTTCAAAACTGATTATAGCAATCGGATCTGTAACGATGATTGACTTTCTGCTCAAGTCAGGATGCTGCATAGTGCTTTCCAAGAGAATCGTTCCGCTTTTGTGATGCAGTTTCTTAAACAATTCGAAGGGAGTAATATTTATTTCGAATAATTCCATTTATATCGATTTTAATATAGGAAAGGTTAAAAACATTTACAATCTGCGATATATTTTAACAGCATTTCTGATATTTTCTTCGACGGTTATGTTGACCCTACAACTCCAGAAAATAAAGTACTGAACGCAAAAGCGGACGATGTGATTAAACTTAGCGATACGACTGAAGAAATAAAAGTTGCCTGCGAGGTCCAGTCGTTCAGATTAAGTTCCCACTCAAACCGCGAAGAATTAATTGATGTTGTAAAGCGATTAAAACCGAAAACGGTAATATTAGTCCACGGTGAAAAAGATGGATACGATTGGATGGGAAAAGAAATACTGACTCGATTCCCTAAGATGCGTGTTATTTTACCGGAGGTTGGAAAAGAATACAACATTGGAAGGTGACTTTTTAAAATTACTTACCACGAAATGCACTTTTAATCACAGTAAAATTTATAGGATATAACTCGTCCGGCACAACGTAAGCGTCCACTATTTCATCTAATCTCTTTTACGATAAATTGCATTTTAATGTTTTTAAATAATGTTTTCTCTTTATTGGTTTCAAAGTCTACTAACTTTACATAAAAAGAATATTTATCATTCGAGTAGGTAACTGTTGCCCCAATTCCCGATGTTGGGAAAAAAATATATTCACTTTCAATTACAAAACTAACTGAGCAAAAATCGCATAACCAAGTTTCACCATGGAATAAAATCCCTGTACCATCACCATACGGAAATTGTTTAATATTCTCTTGTGGGGTTAGAGTAAAGGTTGTATCAAGTACTATAATAGAATTAAGTAAAGAAAATTACCGAAGCTCTGATTCATATTTTGCTTGCTCGACCATGTAACGCTCATAACCAAGCGAAGCGATTACAATTGAATCTTCTGATTTATACTGTTCAACTTCTTTTAACTTGAAGCGCTGATCAATACTCGTTTCTTCGATCGGTTTATCATAATAAAAAGCCACTGTCTCGCCACCATCTTTATCCCAGATTGTTTCAGTCCCCGGCGGGATCTTTGATATAGCTTTCATACTTACTAAATCAATTTCTACTAATCCATTTCCCACACCGGTCATACCTTCGTAATTGCCTATTGTTTGAATCATAATTTTACTGTCAGTTAATTTTATTTCTCTTGCGGAATTGTTCACAAGAGCAGGATGCCTGAGAACTCCTACTTTGCCATTTTTAATATTATAAAATCCAATCCCTCCATAACCCTCATATCCCTCGCCCTCATAGAACGAAAAACCTACCCAAATTTTGTCATGAAAATATGTTACACAACTTATTTCATAAGGGCGGTTCCAAAAATTGACTTATTGAATACTTTTTTTTGTATATTTAAGA
>JASEGV010000043.1 GCA_030017895.1 Bacteroidota bacterium
TGATTTTTCAAATGCAAATAAATATTTTCGTCAAAACTAATTTTTAGAGATGCCCTTTAATTAGATTAAAAGTTTTTTTTAATATAAATAAATTAATTCAAATTTCAAACTTAATATCTTTATAAGGAGCTTTTATGAAAAAGATTTACTTTTTATCCGCTTTGTGCGGATTGATTGCACTGTTTGGTATTAAGTTATCAGCGCAAGAGCCAAATACAACAATATTGAAAAGTATTATGCCAAGTTCGCATCCATTCATTTTCAATAAAGAAGCGATAGATGAAAATGGCAAGGAGAACAAACAAATCATATCTAAGCTAAGAAAATTAAATGCACATACCACAAGTACCGATACAAGCGGCTGCCCGACTGATTGGACACCTCCTATTCGATTATCAGTACATGACGGATTATTCCCAAGCATAGCCACGCAAGGCGATCAGTATGTGCATGTAACCTGGTCTATTACCGATTCACTCAGATTCAGATATGCGCGCTCGACAAACGGTGGTTTGACATTTGAAATTCGAGACTTAAACGATTGGACTATATTCCCTCAAGGAGTTTCGACTGTAAAAGTACTCGCAACGGAAAAATATGTCTATCTCTTTTTTATTTTCATAAGACATGGAAAAGCTTTATCACCTATAATGTTTATGAGGTCAACTGACAACGGAGAGACTTTCGAAGCAGCTCGTATGACTGTAAATAAACTAATTATGAGTGGGGGTTTCCGTGAGGCTGGTTTGGCTGCTCTCGGCGATACGATTGTGTTATCAATTGACTATTATCGATATTTTTATTACTCAACAAATTCGGGATTAACCTGGCGAAGCAGACAAAGTAGATTCGGCAAATTGTTGAGTCCACGCGTTGCTCTAAGCAATGGAACACTTCACCTTACTTATGTTAAATATGGAAGGAAATATCGTGGTGGAGAAATATTTTACACCCGTTCAACAAATTTGGGCAGGCAATGGAGCCGACCTGTTTTACTTACCACACCCGATGGATATTCATCGTTTGAACCATACGATATATCGGCGACAAAAAACGGCGAGCTGCATATTGCATGGAGAGACGGTAAATACGGGGGTTATTCAATGGGTGGGAGTTTGATTTACCGTAAATCCGAAGATAACGGCTTAACCTTCGGTCCTGAGGTGGTTCTAACACAAATACCCGAAGCCATGCCCGGACTTCCGCCAATAAATGTAGAACCCAATTTTGGGAATCCCGTTGCCGTTACATGGGATGTAGATACAATGGGATTTTTTTCACCGCCCCCCGCCACTATTCAAGTTAAGACACGCACATCGTTAGACGGTGGCTATTCATGGTGTCCGGAGGTTAACCTGACACCGGAATCTGAATTAGCCGCGGGTCCAGCAGTTCATGTTTCACCTTCGCGTGTGTTTGTAGCATGGAATGAGCATGTAGATAGGGATAGTCTATGGTTTAACGTTTTTATTCGTTCAGCGCCATTGAAGGTAAAGCCGATAGTACGAGAAAATAATCCAGTGCCTCCGCAGTTAACTCAGGAACCGTTAGAGTTTGGTTTGATGCAGAACTATCCGAATCCGTTTAATCCAGTAACCGTTATTCGTTACTCGTTAATAGTTAATAGTTGGGTAACGCTAAAAGTGTATGATGTTTTAGGCCGTGAGGTTGCCGAATTGGTGAACAATGAGTTGCTCGATGCCGGCGAGTACGAAGTTGAGTTCGACGCTTCATCCGCCTCTTCCGCCTTAGGCGGAGGATTACCGTCTGGGGTGTACTATTATCGGCTAACAGTCTATGACGCACAGACCAATCAATTACAATATACCGCGGCAAATAAATGCTTGCTTGTAAAATAAATAAAAAGTGCGGACGCATTCCAACTCTGCTTGCTATATACCTTTCGGAGTGCGTCTCGCACCTACTACTGTCGGGATCGCTAGTGCGGCGGAACGATCACGACGGTAAATCAATAATCCACCGCATAAAAAATATAAGGAGATTTACTATGTGTTACAAAATTGTTTCGCGCGTTATCATAACCGCTGTTTTAATAATGGCTATTGTTATGATTTCAAATTCGCAGAGTTACTTAGACGGACCGCCTGCGAATGTAACGGTTCGTGAGGTATCGGTAAGCGGCAGTACGATTTACGCCGCCGATGCATACCGAATAATGAAATCGACTAATTCCGGTATCGTCTGGAATCCATTGGGTATAGATGTGGAAGAACCGCTTGTTGTTACGTCTAATCCAACGGATGCAAACCATGTAGTTATAGGGAAGAAGGATACTGTTATATATTCAAGTGATGGAGGGAGCACATGGAGTGATCTTACTCCCGTCACCCACCCGCTTCGACTCAAACGCTCACCTGATCACATAACACATGTATATCTTGGGTCTAAATATTCGAGCGGAAAATCCTCATTGAGAACTTCACGTTACAACGGTGCATCTCTTTCTTCTTATAATTCTTCTGATAATTATTTTCGCGATGTAGCAGCCACAAACGTAACGGATATAGCGGTTCGGGCTGGCAGTGGCAGTCAGGAGATATGGGTAACGGGTACGTATGATGATATTAGTACTGCTAATATACCTCAACGGAAGAGAGGTGTCTGGGCATCGACTACTGGAGGCGATACCTGGGAGCATATTAAACAAGACATCGACGCTACAGCAATCGGTGTATATGGAACAAACCGATTGGTCGGAACAAAGTCTGGAAAATTGCTTATCAAGGAGGGAGATCTACCTGGATTTATTGAAGTCCCAGGATTTTCATCAGCAAAAGCAGGTCGGATAAATGTAATACAGAGAGTTGGACAGCGGTGGGTTGTCGGAGCAAAAAAGGGGCTCTTCCGAATGACAGATGTCGGCTGGCAGTCAGCTGCCAAACTCGAAGGCAGACAAGTGTTCTCTATTCAAGTAGTCAACAATACTATATATGCAGCGAGTGATAAAGGCATCTATAGCTCAACGGATGGCGGGGATAACTGGATTTTGATAACCCAAACGTCATTGCGTGGTGCAAAAGTAACGGGTGTAGCGGCGGCAAATAATATTGTGCTTGCTGTTCAGAAAGACGGAAAATACGATATATTAAGCAGGTTTAATGGAACTGGATGGAGTAAGATTATGGATCCATTTATTCAGGATGAATTTACTGCGCAAGGTGTAATTTTTCATCCTGTTAATAGTAACATTGCCTTTGCATTCGGTAAGGCAAAAATTAATGGTGCCCGAGCAGTAATTTACAAATCGACTGATGCAGGAGAAAACTGGACCCGAAAATTCTTATCAAGTCTAAAAGGCAGTATTGTAGAAGGGATTACCTACTCACAAACTCATCAGAAATTTTTTGCTTTTGGTAAGATTGATAAACTATGGAATCAAGTGTATGGCGTTTATATCAATTATAATGTTTTCTTTTCTTCTGATGGGGATAGCTGGGCGAAAACCGAAGGTGTTGTGGATGGTGGAAAGAACACGGTTACTTCGCTTGTTGCCCATCCAACCAACAATTTATTATTCGCAGCAATGCCATCGGGAAATTTAAAGGGTGCCTATCGTACGACAAACGGCGGGGATTTATGGATGCGAACAACACCGATTGGAAAATCTGTATTCACCCTTGCCATCGGATATAGCAATCCACAGAATTACTATGCCGGGTATGGAAATTTTATATTAAGAGTTGCTGTTGGCGGAAATGATTCTTGTCGAATAGGCAAATTTTCCGGTCTATCACAGCTTGCCTTACGTCCTCAGACGGATGATAATCTCTATGCTCTCGTTAAAATAGGTGGTCGCGATAGCATTGTTCGTCATACCGGAGGTACAATCCTTACAACGGGTTGGACGAGTGCTGGCAGCAGAATCCCCGCTAAAAATATTCATCACATATCCTTTTCCACAACTTCTCCTTATAATTTATACGTAGGTAGCGATTCTGGTGTACATTATATGTCAACATCAGTTCAGACAGTTGCTGCTGGATGTCCATCTGGATTTACAAAAACTTCTTCTATTGGTATTGGGGAAGTAATTAATGTCAACGGGACAATGAAAATCGACCCAGGGAAGACGTTGGTTGTTGACGAAGGAGCAGTGTTTTTATTTTCCCCTGGCAGCCGCCTTATTGTTGAGGGTCAGTTATACGTTCAGGGTACAGCCATTAATAAAGTTCAGTTTAAAGCCGAGACTCCTTCTCAGCGCTGGGGCGGAATTTATATAGACAAAGAAGCTAAAGCACATATCGAGCATGCCGAGATCAGCGGTGCTATGGTTGGCATTCTCGGTATTCGCTCTGATATCCAAATCGAAAATACAAAAATCACGGACTGCCTTGTTGGCACCGGCTTTTACGGAAGCGTTGATAATCCGCCTACAATGAACTCATCAACATTAAGCGGAAATGCCTGGGGAGTTGTAACGCTTAATAATTCCAGCCCGGTACTTACCAATAACGTTGTAAGCGGCGGTCAGAAAGGAATACTAATCGAGTCAAGCAATCCGTTATTGTCGGGCAATACGATAAGCGACAACACACAGGTTGGCGTTGTAATTTATGGAAGTGGTTATTGCCGCTTCAGCGATATAACAACGAGCCGCTCTGGGTCGAACAGAATAGAAGGAAATCAAATCACACAAGTTCTTGCAGTTAAAGGCACGGCATTCTTGGGATATCAAGAAGGGACGTTGGTGAATTCTTTTGGCGGCGGCAATATAATTCAAAGCGCCGATCCGGACGCTCCTTTAGGTGCAATTGTGGAATACTCGCAATTAGTCAACCTTAAAGTTCAGCCGACCCTTTCAAAATTAGCTGAGGATTTATTCTTAGTTGACGAGACTTCAAGAATCATCGAGGACCCCATCGATCCAGATCCAGAACCACAGAGATTATTGTTGTTAGCATACAACGATAGGCGAAATGGATTATTTCAGGATGCAATTGTTAAGTATAAATTAATCATAAGGGATTATCCGGCATTAAGTCAAGCAAATCAAGCCCTTAACGAGCTTAGAGAAACCTATCAAGAGTTGATACGTAGTGGCAGCACAACGGGAATCGATCAGCTTAAAGCATATCTTGAGTCTTTGTCAAGCCATTCGAATGCTGAAATTGTGCGAAGCGCGTCTCTCTATGCCGCTCGTGAGTATGCTTCATACTCTGATCCTTATACTGCGTTAGAAAAATATCAGCAGGCTCTCAATCAGCAGTTAGATTCTGACCTTAAAATCTCAGCGCTTCTTTCAAAGATGACGTTAGAAGGTTTTGAGTTGGATGCTGAAGGAGATGCTGAAGAAACATTCTTGAACATGAAACAGCAATTTCCGAACGATGAACGTACGCAGTTGGCTCAGCTGCAGCTTCAGATAATGCAATCTGACCAGCAAGAAATTTCTGGGTTTAATAAAAACGGGCAGTTCCGTGTTGAAATGAGAAAACTGCCAAAATCCAAGAAACAACTGGAGGGAATGCAATCAATCCCATCTGCATTTGGTTTGCAGCAAAACTATCCCAACCCATTTAATCCGAGTACGCTCATAAAATACCAGCTTCCAAAAGTTAGTAATGTCGAAATTACCATTTACAATATTTTTGGTCAGGAAGTTAATATGCTTGTCAATGGGATACAGGATGCGGGATATTATGAAGTAGTTTGGAATAGCGACAACAACACTGGCAATCAAGCGGCAAGCGGTGTTTATTTTTACAGAATTTCTGCTATAGATATTACCAATCCATCAAATAAATTTTTACAAGTCAGAAAGATGATGCTTATCAAATAGTGCCATTTGGCACTATTGTAAGTAAATAATCTTAACTTACAAATACAAATCCCGGCAAAGTGTTCTGACGGGATTATATAGACTGGATTTGTATTCACAATTACTATAATTAGCCTCATTCCTGTAAAACCGGGTGTGGGGCTTCGTTTTTACAATCAACGATTAAAATGTGTCTTACCGCTTAGTTAGTTTTTTACATCCGATTTTATTATTTTCAATTGGTAAAAGTTAAAAATAAAAGATGACGCAGCGGGATAATATTATAGAAACATTGATCGGTGTCTGTCACCGGCTTTACGGGAAAGGCTTTGTCTCGGCAACCGATGGCAATGTGAGCGTTCGGCTTAAAACAGGAACATTCCTGACCACACGAACCGGTGTGAACAAGGGAATGGTTACCGACGAAGATATAATCGAAGTTAATATGCACGGCGAGGTGGTTTCGGGTAACTACGCCCCCTCAACCGAGTTAGCAATGCATCTCTATATTTATTTACAGCGCCCCGATGTAAATGCAGTTGTTCATGCACATCCGCCGTATGCAACAGGGTTTGCTACAGCCCGCCAACCATTAACCGGATGCGTGTTTCCGGAAGTCATTGTAGGTTTGGGAGCAATCCCGCTTGCCGAATACGCAACGCCCTCAACTCTCGAAGTAGTTAAAGCCATTGAGCCGTTCGTTAAACACACCGACGCGATAATGCTTTCTAATCACGGCGTTGTAACTTACGGCAACGATTTATACGATGCGTATTACAAAATGGAAAAAGTTGAACACGCAGCTCATATTACTTTTATTGCCCGGATGTTAGGGGGAGAAAATCTTTTATCGCAGCAAGATGTAGAAAAATTAAAATCTATTAGCAAAGATTTTTCAGACAGGCTTGCGTGCGAAACTTCCGACACATGCAGACAAAGTAATACACCGAAACAAACCGAAAATTCAGAAGACGATTTGAAAACTTATATTAAAAAGCATTATCTATGAAACGTAAACTTAAAATAGGTGTTCTGTTTGGTGGAAGGTCAGCCGAGCACGAAGTGTCGTTAGTATCTGCAACGTCAGTAATCAATGCACTCGACAAGAAGAAGTATGATGTTGTTCCGATAGGAATTACATTAAATGGCAGATGGATAAGTTCGCCCGATGCACTTGAAGTTTTGAAATCAAGAAAAAAAATAAACCAACAACCACAAAAAATTCTACTGCCCGACCCAAACTTACAAGGTATAGTAGAAATTTTTTCAAAAATAAATTCTAAAGAAAAAATTGATGTAATATTTCCGGTTCTTCACGGGACATTCGGAGAGGATGGAACGGTGCAGGGGTTACTTGAACTTGCTAACATTCCGTATGTTGGGGCTGGTGTGCTTGCCTCATCGGTTGCAATGGATAAAATTGTTGCACGCCGGCTTTACAAGGCAGCAGGTATTCCCGTTACACCCGACGTCTGGTTTCTTCGGAAAGAATTCCAGGTAAATAAAAAGTTTTATTTATCTCAAGTAGCGAATGAACTTGGTTTCCCCTGTTTTGTTAAACCGGCGAATATGGGCTCAAGTGTTGGAATTACAAAAGCACACAACCGGCGTGAGCTTGAAGGTGCAATCGAGCTTGCTGCGTATTATGACAGGAAAATTTTAGTCGAGAAATCAGTTCAGAATGCTCGCGAAATCGAGGTTAGCTTGTTGGGCAACGACAATCCGATTGTATCGGTGCCGGGCGAGATTATTCCATCAAACGAATTTTACGACTATGATGCAAAATATGTGGATGGCAAGTCCACCTCGGAAATACCAGTAAACATTCCTAAACGCGTTTCAGATAAAATTAAAGAGTATGCTTTGCGGGGTTACAAGGCAATAGATTGTTCGGGTATGGCGCGTGCCGACTTTTTAGTAGAAAGAAATTCTAACAAAATCTATTTAAGCGAACTCAACACAATTCCCGGATTTACATCAATCAGTATGTATCCGAAACTTTGGGAAGCATCGGGAATTCCATATCCAAAACTGTTAGATATGTTAATTAAGGTAGCGATTGAAAAATTTGAAGAGAAGTCGAAGTTAAAGACCGCTTATAGACCGAAGAAAGATTGGTATAAAAATTAATTGCTATTTGGTCAACCACTTGCATTCGTGTACATTCGTGCGATTTGTGGCTTATTTTTTTTCGCCACGAATTACACTAATTTTCACTAATAAGTGTTCCTCTTCAACAACCTCAATCCGTTTAATATTACTAACAATGCCGCTCCATCATCTGCTAAAATTGCAAGCCACAAGGTTGCTATACCCGATGCACCTAAAATCAAAAATATCCCTTTCGTTACTAATGCAATTGTAATGTTCTGTTTAATAATTCGAAGCGTTTTTCTGGATAAGTTTATAGTTTCAGAAACTTTCGAGAGATTATCGGACATCAGGACGATGTTCGAGGTTTCGATTGCCGCATCAGTGCCGGCTGTTCCCATAGCAATACCAATTGACGCTGATGCCAGCGCAGGCGCATCGTTCACCCCGTCGCCTACCATTCCAACATTTCCATAAATATTTTTTAATTCATTAATTGCTTCGACTTTATTTTCGGGGAGTAAATGGGCACGCACATCATCAATGCCAAGTTCGCCGGCAATCGAGCGGGCTGTTACTTCGTTGTCGCCCGTAAGCATTATCACCTTTTTGATGCCGACTTTGTGAAGAAGCGATATCGCCTGTTTACTCTCTTCTCGCGCTGTATCTACAACAGATATCACTCCGACAGGAATATTTTCTTCAATTATGACTACAACAGTTTTTCCCTCGTTCTCTAATTTATGAAGTATATTTTCCACTTGATTGTTGCACGCTTGCAGTTCTTCACAAAAATGATGATTGCCGAGTATGTAGGTTTTTCCATTAACAACTGCTTTAATACCTTTGCCCGGGAACGATTCAAAATCGTGAACGACAATATCTTGAAATGATATATCTTCTTCGATTGCTTTCAGTTCAACTGCCGCCGCTAACGGATGTTCCGATTTTGCTTCAATTGCTGCAGCGATCCTTAAAAGTTCAGTATTAGAAACTGAATTCAAAGGAACCACATCAACAACTTTTGGCTTACCTTCCGTTAGTGTGCCAGTTTTGTCGATGGCAAGTGCTGATATTTTACCGATTTCTTCCAAATATCTACCGCCTTTTATAAGAACTCCGTTGCGGGCAGCGCTTGTTATTCCACTTACAATAGTTACCGGTGTTGAGATTACAAGAGCACAGGGACAAGCGATAACGAGCATTACTAGCGAGCGGTAAAACCATTCGATGAAAGGTTGAGAAAAAAAGAGAGGCGGAATGGCTGCAATCAAAATTGCTAAAACAACTACCGATGGAGTGTAATAGCGCGAAAACTTTTCGATAAATGTTTGACTCTGAGATTTCTCCGATTGTGCTTCTTCAACAAGATGGATGATGTGAGCTAATTTAGTATCGCGATAACTATGTGTAACTTTAAACTCAATAATTCCTTTCCCGTTGATTGTGCCTGCATATACAGCATCACTTTCGCTTTTAAAAACCGGCAGCGATTCGCCGGTAATAAGCGATTCATTTACAGATGTTTTTCCGTGAGTAATAATTCCATCGAGCGAAACTCTTTCGCCGGGGCGAACAATAATTATTTCTCCGATTTTAACATCCTCGATTTTTTTTGATATCTCACTGTTGCCGTTTTTAACAGAGGCAGTTTGAGGCGCAAGTTCCATCAACGATCGGATTGCATTACGAGTTCTTTCGATGCTGTACGATTCAAGTAGTAAAGCCAACGAGAACATAAATATGACTGCCGCTGCTTCGGCAAATTCACCTATTATCACCGCACCGATTGTTGCAATCGACATTAGGAAATTCATATCTAATGCAAGATTGAGGACAGCTTTGTAACCTTTTATAGCAATCTGCCATCCTCCGCTACAAATAGCTGCAACGAAAATTGCTATTGTTACCGATTGAGTAATTCCGAAAAAATTTAAGGCGATACCCAAAAAAGTTAGGAAACCGGAGGTTGTAGTAAAAATCAGATTAGAATGTTTTTCCCAAAAATTTTTTGGTTTTACAGATGCTTCAAACCTTTGAGCTTTAAAACCGGCTGAGCCGAGCACGTTTATAATTTTATCTTCCGGACAAGTGTGCGTTACACTAAGTCGTTGTGTGATGAGGTTGAATTGGAATTGCTCAATCCCCTCGATAGAAGAGAGTTTTTTTCGCACAATAACTTCTTCTTCGCTGCAGCAAACTCCTTTTACATAAAGAAGTGTGTTTTTACTTTTTTTACTCATAACGATTACTCTGTTGTATGTTGTAAAGCCGTTTTTATTAAATCTTCAATATGCTTATCGTCTATTGAATAATAAGCCATCTTGCCTTCGCGGCGATGTTTTACGATTCGTGAATTTTTAAGCAGACGAAGCTGGTGTGAAATTGCTGACTCAGTTAAGTTGAGGAGAGCTGCGATGTCGCAAACACAGAGTTCTTCTTTTGCTAATGCCATTACAATTTTTAAGCGGGTAGGGTCGCTGAGTATTTTAAAGATTTCGGAAGCTTTAAATATACTTTCTTCGTTTTTGATTGCACTCTGGGCTGATTTAACCCTGTCTTTGTGCACGATTCCAATTTTGCAAACGGGGATTGGTTTAGCCATATTTATTCTTTCATATTAACGATTGAGCAATTATTCAATCGTATTATAGTTTAATTTATTTTAAAAAGCAAGAAGAGTAAATAGAATGGATTGGTATTTAATTGTTAGCGGATAGTGGAGCGAAAGGGTGAGGTTCAGAGAAGGTGCATCGGTGTTATAGAAAAGCCGGCTCCAAAAACAGAAGTTGTGCTTGTTTGTTTAAAGAAACCGGCTATTCAATCTTGCGATCGTGTTATGTTAAAAGTTATTGTTTGGCGCTTTCCCATAGTGCTAAGTGGCAGCCGTCGGGAGTTTCAAACTTTGCCCACCAGCCCATTTTGCCGATAGAAGTTTTCGGTATCAAAACTTTTCCTTTTAGTTTTTTAATTTCTTTTAATTTTATATCTATAGAAGTTACTTCGATGTAGATTAATACTGTATGTTTCTTTGCCATTTTCTTCACTTTATAAAATCCACCGTGTGGCTTTTGTGGGGCATAAAAAAGCATGTAATCCCAATCGGGCACTTCCTCAAATTTCCAATCGAATAATTTTCCGAAAAATTTTTGTGTTACTTTAAAATCAGTTGTCGGTATTTCGATATGTCCGGCACTATGCATGTATTCTCCTTTTGTAAATATATAATTGTTAATTAATTTCTTTTCTCCATTTGATATATCACCGAATCCATTCCATCGATTACCAATGTATCTAATAAACTGTCGGGTGATTTTTCAGAGGGCTGATCGAGGTTGCCGATATTATCGATCGCTTTTTGTGTGTTTGGCATTATCGAATCGGTAAGATTCTTGAAGTTGTCATTCGACACAATCTTCCGCAGCATGTTTTTATTGGCAGTGCTTTTGGCTAACTTTGTGCCGAGGTCGTTTATCGACTTCGAAGTTTCTGGAGTTAATGACTGGGAGCTTGCATTAATCATTCTTCCTATATCTATCACGCTATCTCTTAAAATTTTGTTTGGTTTACCCATTGCAGAAGTAATTGCATAAGCGGTATGGCTCAAACTTGCACTGAGGAGTCCCACCGTACTTTGAAGTGCCCGATTCAAGCTTCCGCCGGCTTGCTCGATGTTTTCTCCGAACACCTCCAAGCCATAATTCAGTGAGCTACCCAAAGATTCGAGACCTTTTCGGATTTCAGCTCCCTGATTTTCGTTTCCGTAAGCGGAAATTTTAGCAGCTTCAATTTCCGATAAACCACGTGTATATGACGAAAGAAGTTTGGTTGTCTGATCGATATCGAATTGTATTCGTTCAACAAGTTGCGTGGCTTTTTTATCAAAGTAAAAATTTCGTGCACGATAAAAATGCCACAACGCAATTTGCATCATTGTTTGCAGTAGCGCCGGGTCGGTGCTTATCGTTGCCATAGCTTTTTCACCAACATGCAGATTGATAGCGGCTTCCCATTCTTTAGCGTCAAGACGTAAAAACCATTGCCGCGCCGCAATCAGGTCGCCTAAATCTTCAATTCTCTGAATTTCCTTTTCGATGCCCCGCTGCAAATATGCTGTGGCTATCATATAAGCACAGCTTGCAGCCGATTTTTGCAAACCGGTTTCAGAAAACAAGCGGAAACAAAATATCAATTGTTCAACCACTTTCTCTGAAACAGCGCCCTGATAATAGTATGGTTGTATTTTAGCAAAGATGTCTTTAGCTCGAACTAAATATAAATCAGTAGTTTCGCGGTATCGCTGTTTCAAAACAGCAGCTCGTTTGGTGTGCTTGTCTAAATATTGTTTATCTTCGTTGCGGAGTGAAGAGATTGCATTTTTTATGTCGGATAGTGAGAGAGTTTCCGAAATGTTCTTCCTGCCACACATATAGCAGAACTCGCGCGATTGCGAATAGTCGATCCACTTGTGTCCGCAGTGGATACATCTCTCGACTCCAATTTTTATAGATATTGTTTGTGCCATAATTTAACCCTGAAATTAATTAATGACGTCTATCGCGAAGTTGTGTAATCAAGCGTACATATTCTTCTTCTGTTAATTCGCCGAAAGCATATTTGTTCTCGACTGTCTCTCTATCGAAACGAGCAGCCGGAACCGAAGCAACTTTTTGATATGCTTCGTTCGAGCGAATCCTGTTGAAGCCGCGTAATGTTTCAAGCTCTTGCTCGAACATGTTTTTAACAGCGGCATCGGTTAATTCACTGTTCAATGAGTTAGATAATTGCCGCATCGACGTTAAAGAGGCAAATTCTTTTATTCCTATGTTTTGTAATATATCGTGGGCAATTTCGAACTCTTTGCCTTTATAATAAAAATGGTATGCTAGTTTATATTCGTTCTCGGCTAAATACCATTCTGCAATTTCTTTATACTCTACTGGTGTCAGATTCGCAGAATCGTAAAAATAAAAAGCCGATTTAAAATCGTTTTCAGACCGTTTGATTTCAGCCATGCTTCTCTTGTCGTCTTCTGCCCAGTAAATCCACTCCACATATTCGTTACGGTTTAAGTCGCGGGCAAAATCTATTAATTCAGCTATGTTATCAAACCCTTTGTAAAAAAGGTACATCAATTGCTCGATATCGCGGTTGTGAGGATTTTGGATAATTGTCTGTTTTAGAATCTCGAAAAGTTCAAGTAAGTAATTTTGTGAGATTGCAAAAAAAAACTTGATCGGAATTTTAGGTAACCTACGGAGGAAACGCATCTCGTCTAAAAAAAGAAAACTGCGTTGATTATTGGAGAGGGGGACATCGATTTCTAATTGTTCGACTGCTTTATCAAATTTTTCTTTCAGGAATATTTTTCTGTTACCAGAATACCAGGCGGCTTCGGTTGTTTTATAAGTTGCTTCAAGAAAGATTCGCCAGCAACCCAATGAAGATTCGGAATAAGAATTTTCGGCTAAAGGCAGTGTAGTTTTTAATAAGTCTATCAGATTTTTATCACGCGCCTCTATCGATTCGGTCGTACCTGTATCGCGTAAAATTTGTGTTAGAAAATGATGTTTAATCCACGGACGGCTAAACTTTTCATTGATGTCGTGTTTCTTCTGATTTCCTTCTTTATCGACTTCAATAACCGAGTTAGGATAACCGCCGTTGCCGCCTAATATTAAACGATCTTTATGAGTTAAAAAAATTTGCATCAATTATCTATAGTGTTTTATGTGTTCTGTCGCATTTAGGTTTGGTTTTAGTCTGTTTACAACCGCAAAGCGCTATCTTAGTTTTTTCTTTTATCTCAAAAATTTCCGGTTTGAGATCAGTATTTTTGTGCGAACTATTGCAGAATGGCTGGTTAGTGGATAAACCGCAAGCGCACCAATAATATTTTCCTGGCTCAAGCTCTAAAACAAATGGAGCTTTCTGAGCTATTTTAGGTTCTGTTATAAAAACCTCCGTTAATTTGCCTAAAGTATAATGCTTATTTTTGAAATAATCAAGTTTTTTATTGAAAATATATAAGTTACCCTTTTCTACTTCATTTTTAGTATCAAATTCAACCGTTATAATCAATAAAATCAACAGTCCTGTTTACAACTACAACTAATAAACATCTTCGTGAACCCCAAGTGTAATGAATATGACTGTTTTTCCACCCAACTTTTTACAAATATTGACGATTTTTGGATGAACAAATGTTTTGGCTTCTTCACATATAGCGAAAATTAATCTGATGTTTTTTGTTACACGAGCGCTTCTCAATCCTTTTAGCTGGTGGTGCAATGGTTCGCTGTTACAATTGTAATATGGATCTGCAAGCAGTAATTCTGTTTTTCTTTTTATAACTAGAATATTTACCGAGCTGCTTTTTAAACTCAGCGGTATAGTATGGTTTATTTTCACTAATATCTTTTAATCCTCGTTGTATCGAACGCATAAGGTTTTTATCTTCGATAACGTTTAATGTTTCGATAAGATTAAAAAAGTCCTCAATATTTAGCTGAACGGCAGTCGTTTTTTTTTCTTCTGAGTAAACATATTTTAGAGTTTTGAAAGAAAATAATTTTTTCGCTTTCTTAAGAGTTGTTACCATAAAATCGTATCCTTATATATTCGCATTAAATATAGAAAATTTTGAATTCTATTTCACCATCGGAACTTTTACACTAAACTTTTTAGCATTCACAATAGCGCGTTCGTAACCGGCATCAGCATGACGGATAATTCCCATTCCGGGATCGTATGTTAGAACGCGTTCAAGCCGGCGTTCGGCTTCTTTTGTTCCGTCGGCAACCACAACCATTCCCGCGTGAATCGACATTCCAATACCAACGCCGCCGCCGTGATGTACACTTACCCAGCTTGCACCTCCGACCGCATTAAGCAGGGCGTTAAGAATGGGCCAATCAGCAATTGCATCGCTGCCGTCTTTCATTTTTTCCGTTTCGCGATTCGGGGATGCAACTGAGCCACAGTCGAGATGATCGCGACCAATTACAATCGGGGCTTTGACTTCTCCTCTTGCAACAAGATCATTAAAAATTTTCCCCATCTTTGCTCGCTCACCATAACCAAGCCAACAAATTCGCGCAGGCAATCCTTGAAAATGGATTCGCTTCTGTGCAGTTTCAATCCAACGAATGAGAGGTTTATTTTCCGGAAATGTTTCTATAATCGCTCTATCGGTTCTGTAAATATCTTCAGGGTCGCCTGAAAGCACAGCCCAGCGGAAAGGACCTTTTCCGTCGCAGAAAAGCGGACGGATATATTCAGGCACAAAGCCGGGAATATCGAAAGCATTCATCACGCCGTTTGCAAAAGCTTCGCCGCGTATGTTGTTGCCATAATCGAAAGTTACAGCTCCTCGCTTTTGAAGTTCGATCATTGCCAGTACGTGTTCGGCGATTGAAATGCGTGTCATTGCAATATATTTTTGTGGATCGTTTTGTCGAAGTGCAAGAGCTTGCTGATACGAGATTCCTGCGGGCACGTAACCATTTAGAGTGTCGTGTGCGGATGTTTGGTCGGTGAGAATATCGGGAACAATTCCGCGTTTGACAATCTCCGGTAAAATTTCGGCAGCATTGCCTAGCAATCCGACACTGAGCGCTTCCTTTTTCGCTTTCGCATCAAGAATAAGTTTGAGTGCCTCATCAAGATTGTCTGTAGTTTTATCGAGGTATCCGGTTTTTAAACGTTTCTCGATTCTTATTCGATCAACTTCGATTACAAGGATAGCAGCACCGGTCATTGTTGCGGCGAGCGGTTGAGCGCCGCCCATTCCGCCAAGTCCGGCAGTGAGTATGAATTTTCCTGAAAGATTTCCGCCAAAGTATTTGTTACCGCATTCTACAAATGTTTCATAAGTACCTTGCAGAATTCCTTGCGAGCCAATATAAATCCAGCTTCCGGCTGTCATTTGTCCGTACATTGTTAAACCAAGTCCTTCCAACCGCCGGAACTCATCCCACGTAGCCCAATGCGGAACGAGCATAGAATTAGAAATCAGGACTCGCGGTGCATCGGTGTGGGTTTTAAAAATTCCAACAGGTTTTCCGGATTGAACGAGAAGCGTTTCATCATTTTCAAGTTCTTTCAAACTGCGAATAATTGCATCGTAGCAATCCCAGTTTCGCGCAGCTTTTCCTGTTCCGCCGTAAACGATAAGTTCTTCCGGTTTTTCTGCAACTTCCGCATCTAAATTATTCATCAACATTCTAAGTGCGGCTTCTTGTATCCAACCTTTGCAGGAAATTTGAGTTCCTTTTGGTGCTTTAATATTTGTATGACTAACCATATAACATCCTTTATAATTTGTAACCAATTTTTCTTAAAAACTCTTTTCTATTTTTAATATCGTCATCCGTTTCAACGCCCTTAGTCTTTACTCCATCAATCACGCCGAGGATTCCGCGACCTTGTTCGGTTTCTGCAATTATTACTTCAACCGGATTAGCGGTCGCACAATAAATATAGCAAACCTCCGGCACCATTTTAATCGCATTGAGTATGTTGATCGGAAAACCATTTTCCATAAACAAAACAAAGGAATGACCGGCGGATAAAACCATAGCATTCTTTTTTGCAATTTCGATTAAGTTTTGGTCGTTACCGATGTACCGAGCGAGAGCCGGACCTGACGCTTCGCAAAAAGCAAGTCCAAATTTGATATTCGGGTTTGTTGATACCACAGCTTCGTAAATATCTTCAACAGTTTTTATGAAGTGCGACTGACCGAGTATGAAATTCATATCGGCGGGCTTTTCAATTTTTACAATTTTCAGTTCCATATTTTTCTCCTGTAATAAAAGACATTAAATTTTTTTATCCAAAATTCTATTTAATTTATTCATGGTATTAGTTAGATGCGCCCCTTTCCAAAATACTTTTTTACACTTCGGGCATTCGTAAAACTCAGCAAACCCTTCCCACGAACGATGTGGGACTCTGGTTTTGACAGTTTCCTTATCGATGACTTTTTCGACTTCTACGTTACATTCAACACATCGTGTAAAAAGTTTTGCGTTAAGGTCTAAACCAAACTGCACGATAACACGTTTCATCTGAACATCAAAGTCTTCGCTGCATAGGTCGTAAAGAGTAACCGGTGCAATGTTCTCGGGAAAAGATTTCCGACGAGTTAGAAACACCCGCTCCTCGCTGTTGCTTAAATCTACAAGTTCTTTCAGCGATTTATAGGAATCGTAAACAACATCGTTTCCTATAAGTCGAAGCCAGCGGGCTAATTTCTCGAGCATCGTATCAGCCACAAATTTCATGTTAACTATCTAAAGACTTTAACTAAATTTACGAATTTATTAATTCAAAATGAATATTATCCGTTTGGATTCTATTATTTACAAAAATTTAATTATCAGCATCTTACAAAGTGAATTCTAAATAAGACCTTTGAACTTAGTACAAGAAATTCTCAGAGAACATTCTAAACGATACAATAAAACGTAATGTTCTCAGGATTATTCAAGACATCGAGATCCCGAAGTCGTTACTTGGTACAGTTGTGTTACTCTACTCTGATTATCTTAACTCCCTCGAAGTTCCAATTGGCGTTAAGGTTTATTCAATGAGAATATTGATGAATGCTGTCAAACGAGAAATGGGACTTAGAAATGAACATAATTTGATAATCGGAAATATGCAGCTATACGTTGGTCCGGAACTTCAAGACAGAAGCAAAGCAATATTACGAGAACTTAGCCGTTGAAAAATCTCAAATCCCCAAAAGTGAAGTGAGCTTGACCGAAGGATTTCGGGGCGAGTTGAACCATCTTAATATGTTGTCCTCTGCTTTGTAATTTTCACATCTTGCAGTTGTGAGGCTTTCACTCGTATCTCAAGTTTGTAATGTTTGTAGTTACCCATAGGGATCCATTCGAAATTCATAACCCAGCAATGCAGGTCGCGGTCGATATTTATACTTGGGGCAGAAATTTCTTTACGTATCAAATCATAATTGCCGTTCATTCTGAATTTCCAATTTTCTGTAAGATTAAATTCGAGAGATGTTGATATATTTGCTGACCGGTGTTTTGCTCTTGGTATATAACTTTCAGAAAAATTCCAGCTAAAAGATAGTCGCCAGGGGATTGAGAAATCTGGTTCGTCCCGCTGGTATAAGCCCTGATATCCGCTTTTGCGTTGTTGAACAGTATCGGTTTCTGTTAATTCATCCGCTTTTTGCTTCCGATCTCCCGAAAGTGAAGTTGACAAGCTGATGGAGAAATTTTCTAACCGTGCTAACTTACCTTCGCTTATCATGAATTTATTAACTAACCGGTTTGATGCATCATCAATTTTATACAAGTTAAAACTGCTTGAGCCGCTGAAGTTCAATAACTCACCGATAATTGTTCGGTAGCCAACTCCAACGTTCGAAAAATTTAAACTATCGGCTGAAAAATTGTAAGATACATTTGCACCGACATTCAGCAATTGAATTTTTTGTTCTTCTTGCGCTTCGGCTTTCGGTTTCAATTTCATTTCGAACTGATTGCCAACATCGAAACTTGCAAGCATCTGTCCTTTAGTAATGTTTTTGCCATAAATCTGTTTTGAATAATTGAATGCAAGATTTGGCGTAACCGTATGGCGGAATGCTGTAACGCCCAAAACATTTGGTTGAACAATTCCATACAAACGTGTATTTGCCGAAACACCCGACGAAACAAATCCGGCAAAATAATAATCCTTGTCGTTTATTTCCTGAAGAGTGCTATCGGTTGTGTTGAGTGTCGGAACAAAATTATTGTTCTGCCTTCGTTCATCACGGAACGACAAGCTTGGTGTAACAGAGATATATCCAAATTTTGGCGATATGCTGATACCGGAACTTTGATTTAAAGCTTGTCGATTATCGCGTCTGAAAGTTTCAATATTTACAACCGGAACTGTTACAGGAATTTTTGCCCGACTGTTCGAAGCGTTTGCCCGATAATCATATCCGATCTGTTCATACCAAAGAAGGTCTCCGATTACTTTTTTTCGTCGAAACGGAAAACTTTGACTTCTGTTAAAATTGATTGAAGGCAATGTTTCATCAATTCTTCCGTTTGTTAAATTTTGTGTTCGCGAAATATTCATGGAACCGCTATTTTTCGTCCCTTCCCATGATTTTGAGATAGTAGCATTTGAAAATATCGTTTGCTGTAACGCTTCCGATAAAGAGTTAGTTAATCTAAAATTATTATTACTCATAAATGAAAAATTTACATCAGCGCGCATAGTCGGATCAATTTCTTGATTGTGCCGCAGGTTTAAGTTGTAGCCCTCATCTATTGAATAATTTGGATCGTTTTTTTCAGATGTAATAAATCGCTTATACGTTCCAGAAATTCCACCACTAAACTTATAACGCAGTATGTAGTTGAATTCAGAATTTGCAATGTAGCTTCCGTTTGTGTACCAATCGCCGTGCAAAGCCAAATCGGTGTAGTCGCTCATCGCCCAGTAGTAACCAATTTTTCTTAAAAATCGTCCATAGGTTGCGTTATCGCCATAAGCAGGAGCAAAGAAGCCGGAACGCCTGCCGCTTTTACTCGGAAAAACACCGAAGGGAAGAGCAAACACAGGGACATCGGCAATGTGAAAGTAAATCGGTTCCGCAATTACTTTGTCGCGCACAATCATTTTCATTTTCGGAGATAGAAAATAAAAGTGGGGTTGGTCCTTATCGCAAGTGGTGTATTTACCATCGGCGATGAATAACACATCTTTGCTCATCTTTTTAACCCGGCTGCCGTAGTAGATACCTTCGTCCGATTTAGTATCGGCGAGTTTAATGTTGCCTTTCTGAGTTTTGAAGTTGTATAAAAGTTCTTGTCCTCTAAATTCTTCGCCGCCGTCAATCATTATCGGTGTGCCCGTATATTTTTTACCTGTCGTGTCTGCGGTGTCGATAATGCCATACGCATTCATCACCGCTGTGTGCCAGTTGATATTGATGCGTTCCGATTTCAACTCCATCAATTTATATTTGATGTTCGATTTACCGTATAGCATCATCTTGCGATTGGAGATTGAATAGACGATAGAATCTGTAGATGAATATGTGATGATCGTATCGATGCTGGATTGGCGAGGAGCTATTTCGGTTTTTAGTGTGTCTTGAACTAATGTTGTGTCTGCAATCAAACTTGACTGTGGGGTAAATATAGAATCAACAGATCTATTTTCTTTCCCCAAAGTGTAAGCCGTATTGAGATGGACTATAGACAGAAGTAAAATTAAGAGTAAAATATTTAAAAAGTTTTGAAACATTAATGATTATCGTTATTCATTTATTCATCACGAGACTAGCGGCGCCAAAAATTCCTGCTGCGTTGCCAAGTTTTGCAGGTATTACTTTCACGTCGGGCTTGATAGAAGTTAAAACTCTGCTGCGGAGAGAATTTGTAATCGCATTGAACACAAATTCGCCCGCCGCCGAAATTCCGCCGCCAACCACTACAATTCTTAAATCAAGCACGTTTAAAACCGAAGCGATTGCAATACCTAACAAATTACCGGCATCTAATAATATTTCTTTTGCAAACACATCGCCTTGTTCTGCTGCAACCGAAATGATATACGGCTCAATCAAATCAAGGTTACCTTCTACGAGCTGAAAAATTTTTGACGGTTGTGCATCTTTAGGTAGCTGAGTAAGTTTTTGTCGCGTTCGTTCTGAAAGGTATCGTTGTCCGATGTAACTTTCGATGCAACCGCGATTACCGCAATTACAGAGATGTCCGTTATAATCGATAGTTGTGTGTCCGATTTCGCCGGCGCCCCCAAAAGGACCACGATAAATTTTGTTATCGAGTATAATCCCACCGCCAACACCGGTTCCCCAAATTACGAATAAAAAATTTTGATAATCGATTCCTGCTCCAAATTTGGACTCACCAAGTGCGGCAGCATTTGCATCGTTCTCAATTATTACAGGAAGGCGAAATCCTTTGTGAATGATTCCGCCCAAATCAATTTCGGTCCAATCTGTAAAATTTGGTGGATTCTTTACTGTGCTGTTATCGTTCTCAACAATTCCGGGCGCACCGATTCCGATACCGGTAAATTCATCGTGCCGATATTCTAACATCAGTTCTTTGATTAAAAAATTAAGCTGCCGTAAAACTGTACCCGGTCCTTGTAATGCAAACGTATCAACTTTTTGCTGTATAAGAATTTTACTCGAGGTGATATCCACAACACCGCCTTTAATAGTCGTAGCGCCGATATCAATGCCGATTGCAAGATTGCGTTTCATCTTTTCTTTTTCTTCCAAAGTTGGTTTAATCTCTCTCGCAATGTTTTCTCTCTGCCGTTGTCTGTTGGTCTGTAATATATTTTTTGTTTTAAATTATCGGGAAGAAATTGCTGTTCCACAAAACCATCTTCGTAATTATGGGCATACTTATAATTTTTTGAATATCCAAGTTCTTCCATCAATTTTGTCGGGGCGTTGCGGATGTGAAGCGGCACCGCCTCGTTCGGCAAGTTTCGCACATCAGCCATAGCTTTTTCGATTGCAGTGTAGGAAGCGTTGCTTTTCGGAACGGATGCTAGATAAGTTGCTGTTTGTGAAAGCACGATACGGGCTTCCGGCATTCCTATGTAATCGACAGAGGTGAAACAACTTGTAGCCAACGTAAGTGAATACGGGTCGGCATTTCCGATGTCTTCCGAGGCGAGCACAATCATTCTGCGGGCAATGAATTTCGGGTCTTCGCCGGCTTCCAACATTCGGGCGAGCCAATAAACCGCAGCGTCGGGGTCGCTGCCGCGTATGCTCTTTATGAATGCTGAAATTATGTTATAATGTTCTTCGCCTGCTTTATCGTACTTAATTGCCTTCCGTTGAAATGCCGCCTCGATAATTTTTTTTGTAAGAACTTTTTCGCCCACTTTGTTTTGCTTGATAAGCTGTACACTTGTTTCAATTCCATTTAATAAAATTCTTGCATCGCCGCCTGAAAGGAAAATAAGATGATCTATTACATCATCCGTGAATTGCAGTTTTTGTTTTTTTAAAAAATCATCATTAGCGACTGCCTGATTTAATATTTGGTTGAGTTCAACTTTCGAGAGAGGTTCAAGCACATAAACTTTGCAACGTGACAAAAGGGGAGAGATAACCTCGAAAGAAGGATTTTCAGTTGTAGCACCGATTAGCGTAATCACACCATCTTCAACGCTGTGAAGTAGTGCATCTTGTTGTGCTTTATTGAAGCGATGGATTTCGTCGATGAAAAGTATTGTCCTTTTATTAAAATGCTTGCGATTTGCTTCAGCCCGTTCGATCACAGTGCGAACGTCTTTTACTCCTGACGAAACTGCGTTGAGTTGAAAAAAAACGGCTTTTGTATGGTTTGCAATGATACGCGCAAGTGTTGTTTTGCCGCACCCCGGCGGTCCCCAAAATATTAAGGAGGGAAGCTCATCATGCTCGATTAAAATTTGCAACGGCATCGCTTTGCCAAGCAAATGTGACTGCCCAACAAACTCATTCAAAGTTTTTGGCCGCACACGTTCGGCTAATGGACTTAAACCCGTTTTATTACTTTTTTGATATGTGTTTTTAAATAATTCCAATTGTGTAAATCAAAATTTTTCAAAATGTCATTTAGTTTCGTTTTCTTTTAGCTTATAAATTGTTTCTCCTTCTTTCATCATTCCGTGTTTTTCGCGAGCTGCTTTTTCAATTGCGAATTTATCTTTATCGAGTGCCTCCGATTCCCGCTGAAGCCGTGTATGTTCTTTGTTCGCTACTTCAATTTTTTCGTTCCACATTTTTTTCTCTTGTTCAAGCTGAAATCGTTTCAAGGGACCTTTGTCGCTGATGAAGAAAACGGTCATTAGAATCAAAAAGGGAATAATTCCCCACTTAAAAAGCTTATTTTTAAAAAGCTTTTTGATCCATCGTTCGGGTTGTCGCCAAGTAGGATTTTCTTTTCTGTAAAACTGGTCGTCCATTGTAAACGAAATGTAACTCAAAAATTAAGATTTTGCAAGCATTGGTTTTTCAAACAGCACCTCAAGCTCAGTCCCTCTTTGAATCGATTTTATAACGGCGAAGTTGTTCAATTCCATTAGCATAAAAATATTTTCTTGTGTCTCCCCGAAAAGTGGAAGAATGTTTGGATGAATTTCGATTTGAACTATTCGTGTTAGCGGCGAAGATAAAATTGTTTCAATTCCACGCAGGACATTCAACTCGGCGCCCTCGACATCTATCTTAATTGCCGTCGGTGAAAGAATCGTACCATGCTTTACTAACTCATCACCTTTTTGAATCTGAATCTTTTGTCCCCTCCCTGAAACCGGATAGTCGGTGCGAACGGCAAGGCTGTGTGTTCCGATATTGGCTGATTCGGACGTATGTAATTCGACTATACCTTCAGATTCGCCAATAGCCATTTGCAGCGGAGTTACATTTCTTAAATTATTTAGTTGAATATTATTAGCGAGAAGTTTGTGGGTGGATTTTTCCGGCTCGAAAGCAAAAACATTTCCTTTATTAACTTTAAGCGAAGAGAATATCGTATAAATTCCATAACTCGCTCCGATATCCCACACGGTATCGTCCGGTTATAGTTTATCTAAAAAAGTTTTCAAAACTTCCGACTCTCCCAGAAGCGATTCGACATCTTCTTTTATTTTAAAAGATGGTGTTGAAAATTTTGCAGTCAAATCCAAAAATGTTAACTCGGTTTTCGCATTGGAGAGAAAAATAAAATTATAAACAGAGCGGAGCGGCTTAAACAAACCCACCATCTTCAAAAATCCTGTGAGCTTCAATTTTATGTTTTGTAATTCCATATTTCCGTTCAAATATAAGAAATAATTTTTGAGTTTTGTAATATATGATTTTTGAAATTATATTGAACAAATGTTTATACCGACTACAAAAGAAGAAATTAAGAAATTAGGTTGGAAAGAGTTGGATGTAATTCTCGTTAGTGGCGATACTTACATCGACAGCTCTTATAACGGCGCTGCTATCATTGGTAAACTGTTGATGAAATATGGATATAAGGTCGGAATGATTGCTCAACCAGATTTAAAATCGAATATAGATATTACTCGGCTCGGTGAACCGAAATTATTTTGGGGAGTTACTTCGGGATGCGTCGATTCGATGGTAGCAAACTTTACTGCATCCAAAAAAAGAAGACGGAACGACGATTTTACTCCCGGAGGCTTGAATACAAAACGACCCGATAGAGCAGTGATTGTGTATTCGAATCTAATAAGGCAGCATTTCAAGAAAACTAAACCAATAGTTTTAGGTGGAGTTGAAGCAAGTTTGAGAAGAATTGCTCACTACGATTATTGGGACGATAAAATCCGGAAACCAATTTTGTTGGATGCCAAAGCCGATTATTTAGTTTATGGTATGGGAGAAAAACCGGTTTTAGATTTGGCTGAAAATCTTTCCAAGAATGAAAATCCGTTGGAGATTCGTGGCTTGTGTTACATATCAAAAGAACCTAATGACAAATTTTTGTCGCTGCCTTCTTACGAAGAGGTTGCTGCTGATAAAAACAAGTTTATAGAGATGTTTCATATTTTCTATAACAACAATGATTCGTTAACAGCAAGAGGATTAAATCAAAGGTGTGCCGACAGGTATGTAATTCAAAATCCCCCAGCTCACCAATTTACACCAGGTGAGCTCGATAAAATTTATGACCTCGATTACGAGCGGGAAGTTCATCCGTTTTACAGGAAAGAGGGAAAAGTAAAGGCGCTGGAAACAATTCGCTTTTCGATAACAACACATAGAGGGTGTTTTGGCGAATGTAATTTTTGTTCGATAGGTGTTCATCAGGGAGAAAATATTGTATCAAGAAGCGAAGCATCCATTTTGCGGGAAGCAAAGATTTTAACAGAACTGCCCGGCTTCAAAGGATACATTCACGATGTCGGAGGACCGACGGCAAATATGTATGGAATGAACTGTAAAGTTAAGAAGCATACAGGTTTGTGTGTCAATAAAAATTGTGCATTCCCGCATACCTGCAACGAATTGAATGTTAGCCACGAACTGCAAATTAAATTGCTCAGGAAAATCAGAAAACTTGATGGCGTTCAAAAAGCTTTTGTAGCTTCAGGTTTGCGCTACGATTTGATAATCGAAGATAAAAAATTTGGAAATGAATACATTCAGGAATTAGCGGCTAATCACGTATCGGGACAGATTAAAGTAGCTCCCGAACACACCGAAAAAAATATTTTGAAGTTAATGCGAAAACCTGATACGAAATATTTGGAAGAATTTAAAAAACGGTTTGATAAAGCAAGCAAACAAATCGGGAAGAAACAGTTTTTAACATATTACCTGATAGCCGCACATCCGGGTTGCAGCGAAAACGATATGAAGAAATTAAAAAAATATGCAACCGAGGAACTTCATACAAATCCTGAACAGGTTCAGATATTTACGCCACTTCCTTCAACATATTCGGCATTAATGTATTACACTGGGATTGATCCGTTTACAGGTAATCCATTATTTGTTGAAAAGGATATCGGTAAGAAGGAGAGACAGAAGAGAGCGGTGGTCAATTAGTAGGTAGCCCGCCCGAACGACCGATAAAACGGCATAACCTGTTCGGTCGGGCGGGTAAGTAGTTAAGAGTGTGCTAACAGATTTTCCTCTATATCATCATAAATCTTATCAATTTGATTTTGGATTTCGATGGTGTAATTTAGTGCCCGGATAATTTTGCAGCTACCTAAGCATGATTAAGCGTAATTCAAATGACTAAATGTGTGCGAATGATACAAAAATTTGTCATTTTTTGAGCAAAAACCATAGATTTTTAGCAAATGCACTAGTAAATACAAAAAAAATATATTTACAAATTTATTTGTTGACTTTATAAAGAATTTGACTTAAATTAAAAGCAAGATTTGACTAACAAATATGTTAAACTCATAAAGCGTGGTGTTTAATGTTTATAAAGGCGAATTATTTAATTCTAAAATTTTTGCTTTTACCGTTTGTATTATTATTGCATCCACAAATCGTGTTGGGAGAGAACAATTTTCCTTCCAGTGAAATGCAACAACATTTCTTTGTTGAGTCAACATACCAAGATACTACAACATTCACCGATATTGATGCCAAGCTTATTGGCGGATTTTTCAGTTCGGTTGTTTGGGGTGATTATGATAATGATGGCGACCTCGATCTTCTTGTAAATGGATCAACCGATACAGATAGTATGTATGCAAAGATTTATCGCAACGATGCGGGAGTGTTTGTCGATATCAATGCACCTCTTGTTGGAGTTCAGTCGGCACACGCTGAATCATGGGTTGATTTTGATAATGATGACGACCTCGATCTGATTATCCAAGGTGCAACAGGTCCAAACAACTATCAACCGATAACAAAGATTTATCGTAATGATGATGGAAACTTTGTTGATATAAACGCTGGACTTCCCGGAGTTGTTTATGGTTCAACGTCGTGGGGCGATTATGACAACGATGGCGATTTAGATTTATTGCTGACGGGTTCTCCAAACGGCGGAGGCTCATTTATCTCGCGTGTTTATAAAAATAATAATGGTTCGTTTGTAAATATTTATGCCGGGCTTCCGGGTGTTTGGGGAAGTTCTTCGGCGTGGGTTGACTACGATGGTGATGGTAATTTAGATATTTCAGTGAGCGGATATGGGGATTGGGGTGTAACGAATGTGTTATTCCGAAACAATAATGGTGTGTTTGAACTCGTTGATACTCCATTTGCTCTTGCAAATAGCGGAGCGATGGCTTGGGGCGATTATGATAACGATGGTGATTTAGATCTTCTTTACACAGGCTTGTTAGCTGGTACTGGTAAAACATTTACAACAATTTATCGGAATGATAATGGAAGTTTTGTAGATATTAGCCCACAATTAGTAAATGTTATGGCTAGTGCAGTCGCTTGGGGCGATTATGATAACGATGGTTGGCTTGATATACTTATTTCTGGGGCAACAAAATTTCATTATGGGTTTAACAAAATGTCGACACGAGATTTGGTTGCCGCTCTTTACAAAGGAAATGGACCATACATCACCGACCCAGTAACAAAGATATATCATAATGATGGTGGAACGTTTTCTGAAGTAAATGTTCAATTACCAGGTTTGCATAACTGTGCGGTAGGTTGGGGGGATTTCGACAACGATGGCGATTTAGATATCGCTCTTACCGGAGGCACAAGTTACACAACTCAATTTAAACCTTATCTTCCTATCACAAAAATTTATCGCAATAACGGAGGGACAAATGTATTTGCACAGAATACCAAACCAAGTGTCCCGGATGGGTTAAAGGCTGAGATGCAAGAGCAAACTATTATACTAACATGGAATCGGTCAACCGACGATCATACACCTCAAAACGGTATAATATATAACCTCCGCTTAGGTACAACCAATTCTGGTGTACAGCACTTTTCTCCCATTGCAAATATAAGTACTGGTTATCAGAGGGTACCGAAATTGGCAAACGCACACCAACAGAGTCAATGGAAAATCAAAAACCTACCGCAAGGAACATATTACTGGAGCGTTCAAGCGATAGATAAAGGTTATGCCGGATCGCCTTTTGCCGTTGAACATACTTTTACAATTACATCAACCGGTGAAATCATAGATGGTAGTTTACCAAATGAATACTATTTGTTTCAAAATTATCCTAACCCATTCAACCCATCAACTACTATAAGCTTCACATTAGCAGAACAGTCGGTTGTAACTTTGAAAATTTACAATCTACTCGGACAGGAAGTTGCGACTTTATTCAACAATGAAGAATTAGATGATGGAGATCAATCAATCGATTTTGTTGCTGATGGATTATCAAGCGGTGTTTATTTTTACAGACTTGTGGTAAATAATGGAGATTATCAGGATTTTAAGAAGATGATATTGATTAGATAGTGTCGAAGGGCACTTTTCTAAATAACTAACTGAAGTTACGCAAAAGAGTCATTCTGAACGAAGTGAAGAATCTGAAA
>JASEGV010000044.1 GCA_030017895.1 Bacteroidota bacterium
TCTTAAATATACAAAAAAAAGTATTCAATAAGTCAATTTTTGGAACCGCCCTTAAGACAAATAGCAGTTTCATTAGCAATCCTTCCTTGTCGTGCAGTTCGATAAATAACTCCAACTCGATCAAGAGCTTGATTTTCATTTTGATAACAGAAATTATTTTGATCCTCTCTAATGTCAGATAAATATTGCAATTTCATCATACTAACCTTTTAATAATTGATACCGTATAACTATTAATTATACTGCACCGTTTGTTTAGTTAAAGAATACATATATGCACGGTGCTGCATATATGCATTCCAATTGTTTCGTTTTTCGTTAATTATAACAATATTTAAAAATAGGGTCTGCATAATATCATTCCATTCTCTTTTCAGTCTAACGGACTCTTAACACCAAGCCCCCTATTGAGAACATGTGTGTAAATCATTGTCGTTTTTACAGATTGATGACCTAAGAGTTCTTGTATCGTTCTAATGTCATATCCGTTTTCAAGTAAATGGGTTGCAAATGAATGTCTAAACGCATGAGGGCTGCCTTGTTTGTTTACACCCGATTTTTTAATTGCTTCTTTTACTGCTCGCTGTATTGTACTTTCGTGAATATGCCATCGGAAAGTCAAACCACTTTCCTTTTCTTTAATAAATTTATTGGCGGGAAAAACATATTGCCATCCAAAATCTTTTCCGGCGTTTGGATATTTTCTTTTGAGAGCGTATGGTAAGATTGTTTCTCCTTTACCTTTTGTTAAATCTTCTTTATGCTGCAAATAAACTTGATTCATATGATTCTTTAAATCGGGTATAATTAAATTTGGTAAAATGGTATGTCTGTCTTTTTCACCTTTTCCGTCCCGAACAATAATTTGATTGTAATCAAAATCAATATCCTTTATTCTAATACTTAATGCTTCCGAAAGTCTCAATCCTCCTCCATAAAGGAGAGAAACGACTAACTTTGGAACTCCGTGCAAGTGTTCAAAAATTTTAACAATTTCTTTTTTTGAAAATACTACAGGCAAATGTTTTGCTCTTGCTACCCTTTTAATATCCTCTACCCAGCCAACATCTTTCTGCAATACATTTTTGTATAGATACAAAATCCCATGAAGTGCCTGGTTCTGAGTTGATGATGAAACATGCTTTTCGATAGCAAGATAATTTAGGAATTGCTTTATTTCTTCTGCGCCCATTTTTTCAGGATGTTGCTTATTGTTGAACAGAATAAACCTTTTTATCCAATTTACATAACTTTCTTCAGTTTTCTGACTGTAATGATTTGTCCGAAGATTTATTTTTACACTATCTAACAACTTAGGTTTATTTTGTATCTCTTCCATTTATAAACCGACAGTAATTTGAATCCAATATATAAATTATTTATTTCAAACTCAAATCTCATTAATCACTGAAGTTACGCAAAAGAGTCATTCTGAACGAAGTGAAGAATCTGAAACCTCAAATTCAGGCTATTTTTAGATGTTTCGCTTCGCTCAACATGACAAAAAGTCAATTCTGCGTAACTTCAGTTAATCATTCAAATCTTTACCATCATTCCATGATTCCATCCGCCAACGGCGGACTCCATCAATCCATTTCTCCAATAATCCATACCTTCTAACTATTTTAACAACTCTCTCGATATCACTAACTTCTGTATCTCCGATGTCCCTTCGCCGATTGTTACAAGCTTTACATCGCGGTAAAATTTTTCGACAGGGTAATCTTTTATAAATCCGTAACCACCGTGTATCTGAATCGCCTCGTTCGTTACCATAACTGCAACCTCAGCGGCATAATACTTTGCCATCGATGACTCTCTGATAATTTCTTCGCCTTTGGTTTTCAAATAAGCAGCTCTATAAGTTAAAAGTCGAGCTGCTTCAATCTGTGTTGCCATTTCGGAAAGCTTCCATTGAATAGCCTGAAACTCCGAAATCGGTTTTCCGAATTGCTGGCGTTCCTTCGAGTATTTCAAGCTTGCCTCGAAAGCTCCCTGTGCAATTCCAAGTGCGTTTGCAGCGATGCTAATACGTCCGCCGTCCAATATTGTAAGTGCCTGATGAAAACCTTTTCCTTCTTCACCGAGTAAGTTTTCTATTGGAACTGCACAATTGTCGAATGCGATTGCAGCCGTATCGCTTGAACGCATTCCGAGTTTGTTCTCTTTTTTACTAACAATATAACCGGGTGTATCATTATCGACTATGAAAGCAGAGATTCCCTTCTTGCCTTTTGATTTATCGGTAATTGCCAGCACAACTGTTACTTTTCCGACAGAGCCGTGAGTAATAAAATTTTTACTCCCGTTAAGAATATAGAAATTTCCATCCCGAATAGCAGTTGTTTTCATACTGCCGGCATCGCTTCCGGATGAAGGTTCGGTAAGTGCCCACGCGCCAATCTTTTTGCCCGAACATAAATCGGGGAGATATTTTTTCTTTTGTTCTTCGTTGCCGAATGTGTAAATATGGTTTGTGCACAGACTGTTGTGTGCCGCAATTACCAAACCCATAGATGGGTCGGCTTTTGTAATTTCTTCTATGATTGTAACATATTCTAAATAACCGAATCCGGCTCCTTCGTATTCTTCCGGGAAAATAATTCCAAGGAAACCCAACTCAGCCATTTTCTTTACAATGTCATGAGGAAACTCTTGCGATTCGTCGTACTTCATAATAACGGGTTTGATTTCTTTTTCTCCAAAATCATGGGCAAGCTGTTGAACCATTTTCTGGTTTTCAGTTAGCTCGAATGTCGGTGTTGTTTGTTCTGTTGAATTCATACTCGTTATTCCTTTTAGTGTAGTTTGAAATTATATGATTTTTTCTTGAAGAACAAATTAAAAAAATATTTAAATATGAAGCAATTATGATGCAATTGATACTATTATGAACCCTTTGTGAGCCAACTGAGCCAACTATGAACCAACTCCTTTCAAAACATAAATAGCGCTCGAACCTCTGCTTCCTCTATTTTCAATCAGCCCCTTTTCCACTAATCCCTTTATATCACGTGTTGCAGTTGCTTTTGAAACATTATTCAAATTTTGATAATGTGTATTGGTGATGCTATTATACACTTTAATGTAATAGATGGCTTTTTTCTGTCTTTCATTCAGTCCAAGTTTCACCAGATATTCCTCATTGAAAATGTCTTTAAAAAGTGTTATCAAAAAGCCACCGTCCTGTTCTTTCATCTCAGGTTCAGGAAGTTCAGCAGCTTTACAACTATCAAGAATTTTTATCGTGCCGCGTCCCCACGCATCAATATATCCACCTTTGAAACATACATCTGCAATTATCGGGTTTCTTGGTCTCGAGGGATGAGGTCGCTTTAATGCGTCCAATGTTAATCCTTCTGGTAAGAAACCCTCATTCCATATACTTATTTTATCATCGTAGATGCGTATTTGGATAGGTGCTCCCATATAACTCCGATGGACTAATGCATTCAGCATCATTTCACGTATTGCAGCAACAGGATATGCACCTTTTTCAATGCGGTGCATTCCCTCAAAGTCAATGGGTTTAGTAAAAAACTTACGGTTGAGCTGATTCAAAACAGCCGAAAGCAGAGAGAATAAATTTCCATCCTCCACTTCCTGAAATTTTAAATCGGCATCACCCTTACCAAATCGACCAATTTTTACAAAAGTATTTGGATAAAATTTTCCCGGTTCTTTTCCAAATAATATAATGGTCGCTCTTTTCAATTGTCCGTTTTCTGTTAAGCGTAATTTTTCTAACAAGTCGGGTAATGAATGTCCATCGTATTCTGGAAGCCGTCCAGCTTTTTCGGATGCGTGTAAAAAAAATTTTATACTTTGCTCGTCGATGTCATTCGAGGTGTCCCGTGGTTCGATAATTTCATCCCAGGTTTTACCAGATTTTTTGAGGAGAAATTCATTAAGGGAAGCACCCGTTAGTTCCTGTTTGGTGCTGCCACTTCGGTAATAATACCTGCCTCTCAAGGAAATAGGAACTGAATAAGGCGGTACGATTAGTTCAATAAAATGATGATCTTTTTCTTTGTGTAAATTCACATCCGCGATAATTCCCATCAGATTCCTGATTTTGTTGGGTATCTCATCCATCAATTTCAGGTAATCATCGTGCCAGGTTTGTTTATATTCGATATTTTGTTGTTCGGGCATATCTTAATATATTTTGGGACTTATAATTATTTCGTAAAACCCTGTAATAACTTTTCTGCCAAGTCGTAAGGCGTTGAATCTTTATGAATTACATTTTCTATATTCAATTGTAAATAATTTTCTCTTGCCTCATTCCAAAATTCAAAATGGAGTTTTTCTTTTACGATTTCGTGAATTCTCTTGATCACTCGTTTTTGTCTTTTTCCTTTTAGTCCAGATGAATCCACCAAATATTTTCTATGATGAGAAATAGTTTCTTCGATCTTTTCAATCCCTTTCCCTTCGTTTGCGGTAGTTTGTATAACATCTGGCTTCCAGTTATTTGCTTTGGGTCGGAGGTTCAAGATCATTTTAATTGCCATAACAGCTTGGTCGGCACCGGCGCGATCCGATTTGTTTAATACAAAGAAGTCGGCAATTTCCATCAAGCCGGCTTTCATAGCTTGGATTGAATCGCCGGATTCCGGGACAAGGACAACGATAGTTGTATCGGCTGTTCCCGCAATATCGAGTTCAGATTGCCCGACTCCAACAGTTTCAATCAGAATAATTTCGTAACCGGCGGCATCGAGTATATCGCCAGCTTCTTCAGTTTTGTTGCTCAAGCCGCCCAAGCTTCCGCGCGAAGCCATACTGCGAATAAATACGCCTTCATCCATCTCGACATCAGTCATACGAATTCTGTCGCCCAACACAGCTCCACCGGTGAAGGGACTAGTGGGGTCGACGGCAATAATTCCGACTTTCAGGTTTTGTTTGCGGTATAGTGCAGCGAGTTTATTCGTGATTGTGCTTTTTCCTGCGCCGGGTGGACCGGTAATTCCGATACGGTACGCGTTACCGGTTTTTGGGTAGATTTCTTTTAACAACAATCTTGAGTCTTGATGTTCGTTCTCAATCAGCGAAATTCCGCGCGCGATTGCTACACGTTTGCCGGAGAGGATTTGAGTGCCTATGTTTAAAGATTTATTCATTTAAAACTTAATTTTTTAAACGCAGAGGACGCAAAGATAACGCGAAGAGCGCGAAGGGATTATTTTTATTTGCGGCCTAAGCGTTTTATTCTTTTGAAGCTTTGTTTTTAAAAAAATCCACAGTCAACCGCAGACCTTCTTCAATATTATATTGTGGCTTCCAGTTCAACACTTTTTCGATTTTCTTTGTATCTAAAACACTTCGCAGTTGCTCGCCCAGTTTTGCGGGTGCGTGGTACTCGTCGCAGTTAGAATTTGTTAGTTTCTTGATTTGGTTAAACAGCACATTAACATCTGTCTCGATACCGGTGCCGATGTTAAATATATCCGATTTACTATATTCTAACGCGAGCAAGTTTGCTCTTACTACATCGCTGACAAAAACGTAGTCGCGTGTTTGTTTACCGTCGCCGTTGATGTGTGGCTGACCGCCCTCCAACATTTTTTTGGCAAATATTGCAATAACGCCTGCTTCGCCGTGCGGGTTTTGGCGCGGTCCATACACGTTCGCATAACGCAACACAACATAGGGCAAACCGAAAACCTGTTCATAATAAAATAAATATTTTTCAGTTGCTAATTTTGTAATTCCATAAGGCGACAGGGGACGAACGGGATGAATCTCGTCGGCAGGGAAGTAATCCTGTTCACCGTAAATTGCTCCGCCTGTCGAAGCGAATATGAATTTATTTACATCATATTTTTTACAATTTTCCAACAGGTTTAGTACGCCGAGTATATTTACCGATGCATCAAACATAGGATCGTCAACTGATTTCCGCACATCCATCTGGGCTGCGTGGTGATTCACAACGTCAAATTTCTCCTGTTCAAAAATTCCTTTTACTTTTTCATCCCGAATATCCAGTTGGTAAAATTTTGCTTTCGGGTTTATGTTTTCTTTCACCCCCATCGATAAGTTGTCGATTATAACTACCGAATGACCGGCATTTATATAAGCATCTGTTGTGTGCGATGCTATGAAACCAGCACCGCCTGTTACTAAAATTTTCAAAATGATTATCCTTTCTTATATATCTATTTATTCTTTTTCTGAACGATTCAATATCGTTTTAACGCCTTCTTTCCAATATCACTCCGGTAATAGGCGCCATCAAAAGTAATTTTTTCAACAACACGATAGGCGCTGCGGATTGTTTCTTCAAAATCATCCGAATTACCGAGGGCAGTAATCCCAAGAACTCTTCCACCGGCTGTAACAATCGCATCATTTTCAAATATAGTGCCTGAATGAAAAATCAAAACGTTACCACTAATATTATCAAAACCGGTTATCGGTTTACCCACTTCGTAAGAATCAGGGTAGCCGCGGGACGACATTACCACGCACACAGTTGAAACCGGTTTTATTCTCAATTCTATTGTACCGAGATTATTGTTAATCGAAGCAAGCAACAATTCTATGATGTCGGTTTCTATTAGTGGAAGCACAACCTGAGTTTCGGGATCGCCGAATCGGCAATTGTACTCAACCACGCGAGGTCCCGTTTCTGTTAGCATCAAACCAAAATATAAACATCCTTTGAATGGTCTGCTTTCTTTTTTCATTCCATAAATTGTTGGCTCAATGATAGTGCGTTTAATTTCATCGAGTATGTTTTCGTCGACGAACGGAGTTGGTGCATAGGCGCCCATTCCGCCTGTGTTTTTACCAAGGTCGCCGTCTAAAATTTTTTTATAATCCTGTGCCGGTGGAAGTGTTACGAAATCGTTGCCATCTGTAATTGCAAGTATTGAGAGTTCTTCGCCTGTCATAAAATCTTCGATAACGATTTTTTCACCGGCAGTTCCCAAAATCTTTTTTGTGAATAATGCATCTAAAATATCCAATGCTGCATCTTTAGTTTCGCAAATCGTAACACCTTTGCCGGCTGCCAGTCCATCGGCTTTAACTACGATAGGCACTGGTGTTTCGTTAATATAGCGTTCGGCTTCAAAGCGATTTTCGATGCTGAACGATTTGTAGTTTGCGGTTGGAATATTGTTCCGCACCATAAATTCTTTTGCGAACGTTTTGCTCCCCTCAATTTCGGCTGCCAATTTTGAAGGTCCGAATATTTTCAAACCAGTTGCCTCAAACACATCGACAATACCGTCAATCAGTGGTTGCTCAGGACCCACAACCGTAAAATCTATTCTGTTATCTTTTACAAACTTGATAAGTGAATCGAAGTCGTTCGGCTTGATTTGAACTAATTCAGCTATTTCACCGATACCCGCATTGCCGGGTGCACAATATATTTTGGTAACCAGCGGACTTTGCCTGATTTTCCAAACCAAAGCATGCTCACGCCCACCCGAACCTATGACTAATACTTTCATCTATACTTCCGTTAAAAATCCAAAAATATTTGCAAGTTGATTTGTTAAATTTATACGGTTATAAAAATTAACTTTATCTTCATCTAACGAAAACTTCTCACCCTTTTCAAATTTGATATAAAAATTTTTTAACGCTCCAGCAGTAGCGTTCACATCTTGCGGAGGAAGTACAATATTTCCGTTGAATTCTAAAATCGTTTGTTGAATGAATCCTTCAGGAACATTCGCGAGAATCGGTTTGCGGGCACCAATATATTCGTAAACTTTTCCGGGTGATTGTGTGTCGTTATCCAACATCAGCCAGAACAAATCGCTCGACATAATGTATTGCACGCACTTGTTATGTTCGAGGTAACCTAAAACCGTAACTACGTTTCCTAAATTATATTTGTCTATCAGTTTTTTATCTTCATCGCGGAAGTTGCCGATGAAAAACACTTCGATACGATTTTGAAGATGCGGATTTTCCTTAATAAGTTTTTGAAGAGCGAGGAAAAAATAATTTGGAGTTCGCTCACCGTAGAAAACACCGGCGTGAGTGATTCGCATTTTGTTGGAAGGTGAACGGGGAGCAGGTTTGTTTTTCTCAAAATCTTCCGGATCGAATCCTTGCGGAATTATATCAACGTCTTTGTAGTGTAAAAATTTATATCGTGCTAAAAGAAGTTCCTTAACTCTGCGATTTGTTGTAATTACTTTTTTTGCGTTATGTAATACTTCCTGCTCTAATTTATAATTCTTGTACTTGTGTAATGGAGTAGGATAAATTTTTAACGGATACTCGTGCCATACATCCCTGTAATCAAGTACTAGTGGAATTTTATATTTTTTTGATAATTCATTTCCGATAAGCAAGTCGGTATACGGGGGAGACGTTGCAAAAATAATATCGAATTTAGTTTTCTTGAATAATTCGTCGGCAGTTTTCAGAACATTCAGTTTCCAACCGATTTTGTTGTCGGGAATAAAGAAAACATCACTGATAAACGAAAACATTTTACGAGTACGTTCAGATGGCATCTTTATAATGCCTTTTTTTTTAAAAAACCTGTTAGGATCGAGAGAACCGACTCTCACAATTTCGGTATTAGAATTTTTTAATTCTTCTAATAAAGAGTAATCTTGTGCAAAATAACCGGTTGGAGTAACGGTAATAACGGTCGGTTTCCAACCGAATTGATGTAAATATTTTACAAATTTTTGAGTTCGCTGAACGCCACTCAAACCCATAGGAGGAAAGTAGTAAGCGATTACGAGAACGTTTCGAGAATTTTTGGTTGAATCAGACATTACAAAATAATCATTTCTTTAGTTGATTGAGTCAGTTTATTTGGATGTTGTTTACTTTGTTGCCGTTCGATTACTATCATATCTTCGATTCTTACACCGCCGAAATCAGGGATATAAATTCCAGGTTCAATTGTTACAACGGTGCCTGCTTTCAGGTTGCCGGGAGTTTTAGCTGACAACCGTGGTGGCTCGTGTATCTGAAGTCCGACTCCGTGACCGAGCGAGTGTGTGAAATCATCGCCGTAGCCGGCATCGGTTATTATGTTGCGTGCAACTGCGTCGATCTCTTTGTAAGTTAATCCTTCAGTTGCCGCTTCAATTGCATTTAATTGCGACGATAAAACCGTTCGATAAATTTTTACAGCGTCCGATTTCGGCTCACCAAGAAATATTGTTCTTGTCATATCGCTGTTGTAGCCATTCACTACACAACCGATGTCGATAGTTACGATATCGCCTTTGCGTAATTTTTTTGAAGACGAGCGTGCGTGCGGAAAAGCCGAGTTTATTCCGCTGGCAACAATCGGTTCGAAGGCGTCGCGTTCGCCGCCAAATTTCTTATGAAGATAAGTAATTTCGGCTGAAATATCTAATTCACGGATACCGGGTTTTATTATCGTTAGAATTTTTGAAAAAACTTTATCGGATATTTCAACGGCTTTGGTTATTTGTTCAATTTCGTAAGCATCTTTGACGATTGCGACATCTTCGATGAAGCCGGCTTTTGGAAGCACACGATTATTAGGAAATAATTTTTTCAAATTTTGATATTGAGCAAATGTTAAGTTATTACCGTCGATGCCGATTCGAAAATTATTTTTGATTAGATTATATTCAGCTATTGTTTCGAAGATATCGTTTTGCGAGGGAATGATTTTCCAGCCGGATATTTCTTTCGCGGCTTGTTCGGTATATCGTTTATCGATGATGAAGTATTGTGAATTATTAAAAACCAAACACAATCCAGCTGAACCGGAAAACCCACTGATGTAGCGGACGTGGTGAAGCGAGGTGATTAAAAAACAATCGAGTTTAAATTCGAAAAGGCGGCTGCGAATTATTTTTTGAATTTCTCTCAAGTGGTCTGTTTTTGTTTTTGGTTGCATTCTACAATCTATAATTCGGCGACTCTTGAGTAATATCAATATCGTGAGGGTGGCTCTCTCGCATACCTGCATCGGTTATGCGGATAAACTGGGCTTTCTTTTTCAATTCTCCGATATTCTTTATTCCGCAATATCCCATTGCCGAGCGCAATCCGCCAATCATCTGATAGACTATATCGCCGAGCTGCCCTTTATAATGAACTCGTCCTTCAATTCCTTCCGGTACTAATTTCTGTATATCTTCTTCAACATCCTGAAAATATCTGTCCTTGCTCCCTTTTTGCATGGCACCAATCGAGCCCATTCCCCGATACACTTTGTAACTTCTCCCTTCGTATATCATTTTATCGCCAGGACTTTCCTCGGTTCCTGCAAACAATCCGCCGATCATAACTGAGTCGGCACCGGCAGCAATTGCTTTTGCTATGTCGCCGGTTTGTTTGATTCCGCCATCAGCAATTATTGGTACTCCCGATTTTGCTGCTGCTTTCGAGCATTCATAAATTGCTGTTATTTGCGGAACACCAACTCCTGTTACAACACGAGTTGTGCAAATTGAACCGGGACCGACACCGACTTTCACCGCATCAACACCTGCGTTGATTAAATCTTTTGTTGCTTGGAATGTTGCAACATTTCCGGCTACGAGTTCAACATCGGGAAACTTTTTCTTTATTTGTTTTGTCATTTGAATTACACCACGCGAATGTCCGTGTGCAGTATCGACAACGATAACATCGACTTGTGCATTTATTAAAGCCGATACTCTTTCGATAGTATCAGCAGTAATTCCAACACCTGCACCAACTCGTAAACGACCGTGATTATCCTTGCAGGCATTCGGATGCCTTTTCTTTTTCTGAATATCTTTTACTGTGATTAATCCTTTAAGCCTTCCGTTTCTGTCGATGACCGGAAGTTTTTCAATTTTGAATTTTTGCAAAATACGTTCGGCTTGTTCGAGTGTTGTTCCAGCAGGTGCCGTTATTATTTTTACTGTCATAACAGATGCAATGGGAAGTTTTAAGTCGGTTTCAAAACGTAGGTCGCGATTCGTTACAATGCCAATCAGTTGATTATTTTCGTTGAGGATAGGTATTCCGGAAATTTTATATTTATTCATTAATGAAAGAGCATCACCGACATTTCCGCTTACATACATCGTGATGGGCTGTAAAATCATACCACTTTCGGAACGTTTAACTAAATCGACTTGGTGAGCTTGTTGTTCAATCGACATATTTTTATGTAGAATTCCGATACCCCCTTCGCGTGCAAGTGCGATTGCAAGTTCCGATTCGGTAACGGTGTCCATTGCTGCCGAAACTATCGGAATGTTCAACTTCAAGTTCCGCGTGAGCCTTGTGGTTACATCTACTTCGCGGGGAAGTATGTTAGATTTTCTTGGAAGAAGCAAAACATCGTCGAAGGTTAATGCTTCGGGTAAGAATTTTTTAATTTCACCTATGAATTTAGTTTGCATAATTGTTCCATTTATTCATTTTTTCATTGATTCAATCATTATCTCATTCAAACGCCGCAATTCCAGTTATATCTTCACCCACTATCAGAGTGTGCATCTCGTGCGTACCTTCATAAGTTTTTACAGATTCAAGGTTTGCTGTGTGGCGCATAATCGGATACTCGCTTAAGATTCCGTTTGCACCTAATATCTCGCGTGCTATTCTACCAATTTCAAGTGCTTGCGCTACGTTGTTGCGTTTCGCGAGTGATACCTGTTGGAAGCGCGACTCGTCTTTATCTTTCAAGCGTCCTAATTGTAAAGTCATAAATTGCATCTTTGTAATCTCGGTCAGCATGTGCACAAGTTTTTCTTGTGTAATCTGAAACCCTGCAATCGGTTTTCCAAATTGAATTCTTGAGAGGGAATAATTAAGTGCCGTATCATAACTCGTCATAGCCGAACCGATAACGCCCCACGCAATTCCGTAGCGGGCTTGATTCAAGCACATGAGCGGCGACCTTAAACCCGATGTATTAGGGAAAAAATTTTCTTTAGGTATTTCGCAATCTTCAAAAATTAATTCTGAAGTGACTGAAGCGCGCAGAGAATGCTTGCCCTTCATTTCGGGAGCGGTGAATCCTTTTGTTCCTTTCTCTATTAGAAATCCATGAACGATGCCGTTAAGTTTTGCCCACACTACAGCAACATCAGCAATCGTTCCGTTCGTTATCCACATTTTAGCTCCGTTGAGGAGGTAGCCGTTGTCTGTTTTTTCTGCGCGTGTAATCATACCGCCGGCATTTGAACCGAAATCCGGTTCAGTTAAACCGAAGCATCCGATCTTCTCAGCGCGTGCAAGTTTTGGAAGCCAATAATCTTTTTGGGTTTCAGAACCGAATGTATAAATCGGATACATTACGAGTGAACTCTGCACCGATGCAAAACTTCGAACTCCGCTGTCGCCCCGTTCGAGTTCTTGCATAACTAAACCGTATGCTACGTTGTTCATTTCGGCGCATCCATATTTTGCCGGAAGTGTTGCACCGAACATCCCCATCTCCGCCATTTTTGGAATCAATTGAGCCGGGAAAGCTCCCTTCATATAATAATCTTCGATGATTGGAAGTATATTATCGTCAACAAACTCGCGAATTGTATTTCGGATTAAAATTTCCTCTTCTGTAAGAAGAGAATCAAAATTGTAATAATCGACACCTTTAAATTGACTCATATTTTTCTCGCTTTCGTTATAAAATGAACTGTGGGGGGGAAAAAATTTTGTGTAAAATTAATAAATATCTGAGAGAAAGGCAACCACCTAAATTATCTCTTTTATTAACTTTGCTACACTCGAAGGGAAAAGACTGCCCCCATTTTCGGAGTTACCGGCTTTTAAGTATTGTGTTAAAAACGAATTCATCATTATCAGTTTGGTTGACCGGAGTAAATAATCGCGTTTAAAAATATCTTTCTCTCCTATATAGTCTAATGCTTTTCTACTGTAGTATTTTTTGTAGCAATCAACCATTGCCGAACGTATTTCTTCAAGCGTCATACTGTTAGGTTTGATTATCGGTTCGACTAAATTGTATTTCGAGTAATCCCAAACTTCGATATGGTTTTTCATTTCTTCATACATATCGGCGTAGGTCCAAGGAGTGATTGCAAGAAAATGTGCAAAATCGGGGTTGTAATGCTGGGCAAGCTCAAGGGTTTTTTTAATCGTCTCTTTTGTTTCCCAAGGAAAACCTAACACAAATGAAGTTTCGGAAATCATACGATGTTCTCTGATCAAATCGATTGCTTCTTTAGAAAGTGAAACATTGACATCTTTCTTTATTAAATCCAAAGTATCTTGGTTTGTTGCTTCAACACCGATGTAGATATGGACTATACCGGCTTTCCGGTACTTCCACAAAATATCTTTATCCCGCACAATATCTTCTACTCTTGTTTCCATTAGAAGATAAATGTCCAGATTTTTTTGAATTAATCTATCCAAGAAATTTTCCCAGCGGTTCCGGTCGCTTGTAGGATATTCATCTACAATAAGAAAAACATTCGCAGCGTAATTCTTATGAAGCATTTCGATTTCAGCTACAACATTTTCGGGATTTCTTCCACGCCAGGTTTTATTCCAGAATTTTTGTTGAGAACAGAATGTGCAACCGAACGTACATCCTCTCGAAGTGCTTATAGCTGCAAGCCGCGAATTGGGAATCACGAAGTAATTGTAATCCTTCCAATCTATCAAATCCCACGCTGTTGGTAAACTATCGAGGTCATCAATGAACGGCTGCGGCTTTGTTACAATTATCGACCCGTTAGCTTTGTAAGCCAGCCCGTTTGTTTTATCAATTGAATTATTTCTTTCAATTGCAGTGAGTAGGTTTTTTAAAGTATTTTCACCTTCACCACGAATTATAAAATCGACACAATCGGGATGTTCATCCAATATTGCCTCATAACAAAAAGTCGGGTGAACCCCTCCTAATATAGCTGTTATTTTTGGGTTTATTTTTTTTGCTAACTTCAAAACATCAATGGAGGCGGGGAACGACGAAGTTATCGCAGTCATCGCGAGGATATCGGCATCAGTAGTTTCAAGTTTTTGTTGGATATCGCCAAGTGTGTGCTGTTTTGTCATTGCATCGTAAATCTCGGTTTCGTACCCGGCTTCACGTGCAGAACCGGCAAGATATACGAACGAAAGCGGCATCCAGCGGCCGGCAGATTCGACTACTCCTGAATGATAAGGGGGTGTGATGAATAATATTTTTTTTCTATTTATCAAAACTAATTTTCCTTTTTAAAAATCTTTCGTAATCTTAATTGTAACGTCGTCCCAAATATAACAAGAATTACAAGCAAAATATGTTTTACAATTAACGCGGGTATTTGGTCTTTTCCTGCAGCTTCACTCCACTCAAATTCTTTGTAGTTAATAGTTCTTATGATTCCTCCAACAATTATCATAGCCCAAATCCAAATCGTGGTTTTATTCAAGTACCTGAATATCTCTTTGGCAAAATCTTTACGTACCGGGAAATTATTCTTTTTGCTTTGCAGATATATCCAATTCATCACTAAAAGAATTGAAAATAAAAGTGCTACAACAAAATCGTGTATAAAATTATTTAACATTATAAATACTGACATTGTAGAATTATCCTAAATTTTATTGTAATAGTTACAAAAATATCCTCGAAATTCAGCATTACGAGCATTTTTTGTGAGATTTAGATAATGGCATAATTATGAAGCCTTAGTTAAAAAACTTAAGGCTTGAAAATGAAAAAAACAATTTTGCACATTTTAGTGTGGAGTCTATTAATAGGGATTCAAACCGAAGCGAACGCTCAATGGTTTTCAAATTTATTTAAAACTGAACAACCCCAAAAACGAATAGACAAAACTGAACTTGATATCGAATCGCAGCAATGTATGCGCTGTCACGATGGTTCGAAGAGCCGTGAGATTGAACTACGACCTGCTAATGCACCGCTCGAATTTATAGTCGATGGTTATATGAAAACTTCGAACCATTCGATAGGTATGAGTTATCAGCAGTCGTATCTTTCAAACCCCGGTGAGTATGTGAACACCGGCAGAATGAATCAGAGCATAAAATTGGTCGAGGGCAAAGTCGGCTGCCTGAGTTGCCATGTTTCAAAGAACAAACTTCTTGCATCGAATTCGACGAGCATCGAACCCGAAGAATGTAATTCCGACAAAGAATTAACACAACAGGCATTTCAAGGAAATCTTTGCGTCCAATGCCACAACAAGTGAATTTTAAATATCTGTATAGGTTTACCAAATTAGTATTTATACAAACCCACACCATTCCGTTTCGCATCTGCAACAAAAATTAACCTGCGGGTTTGGTCGATTGCGATTCCGTTCGGCTGTTCAAGTTCTTCGCCGTAAGTCAGAACATATTTACCGAGTGCATTGAATACTTTTACTTTTGCCAATTTTGTATCGACAATATGGATTCTGCCTTGTTCGTAAACATCCGAGGGTTCAAAAACAGAATCTTTAAGTGCAATTAATTCTGGCGATGGAACATTATCAAAAGCAATTCCCATAGGGGCGGCGAATTTTGCTTCACCCCCTTTCTCAAATAAATGTGCGGGGCGTCCGCTGCAAGTGAACGCTTTCACTTCTTTATTCCCGACGTCCGAGACCAACAATCTACCGTCGGGAGTAATTGCTAAAAATGTTGGGAAACTTAATTGAAAATCTTTTACTTCGGCAGAGGGGAAGCTTAACAATAATTCATCCTCATCTTTTAAATCAGGAACTGCGATTGCACTGATTGCCAATATTTGATTTGTTCGTGAATCGCTAACGTAAATTGCATCGCTGCGGTATGCAACACCGAATAATTTCATACTCGTTCGCTGGTCGGGAAACAAGCCGAAAGAATTGATGAGCGTTCCGGTTTTATAATCGGCTTGGTGGAGTTCACCCGTCCTGTAGTTTGCCGCATACAACCTGTCGCCTTCCACAACGATACCGGTTATTGAAGCCGACTCGCCATTGAGCAAGCAGATATTTCTTATCAATTCAAGTGAAGATGAATATTCCTGAATGCAGTCCGAATTTAAAAATGAAACAAGCAATTTTTCGTCGTGGATAGTTAAAGCGAAAACTTGTGCGGAAGTATCGGGAAGTTCGATATTTTTAAATCCGACAAATATCGGCGGTTGAGTAAAAATAGTTGTTTCAATTTTTTCAGCTTTTTTTATTAAGTCGGTTACTGTTAAAGAAGAAATCAACCAAATTAAAATTCCGATCACTACTCCGGCGAGTATAAATATAACTATCGATAATTTTTGCCTCAAAGCGTTAGCCCCCGTAAGTGTGAAGCGTTTTATAAACTATTCCGACTCCCCAAAGGGAGAACGCTGCAACGAGCAAAGCGATTATTGCATAAAAAGCCAAAAACTTTCCACGTAAATTTTTCCAAGTGAAATAAATGTGTAAATAAACTGCATAAAGCAGCCACGTAATTAAACTCCACAATTCAATCGGGTCCCAGCCCCAGAATCTCCCCCAAGCGGCATCAGCCCAGATTGCACCGGAAATTATCATTATTCCGTAGAATACAAAACCTAAAAGTATCAGTCGAAAATTAAACTCATCGTATTTTTCGGCTTTAGCAGTAAGAAGTTGGTCGTCTAAATTGTCGTTATGTTTTTGTGTGTAAAGTCGCATTATTGCTACGCCGGCTGTTAGCATAAAACAGCCGACCGCTGCCGTTGCGAATGATGCGTGTATAAAAAGCCAAAAACTTTGTAAGCTGACGGGAAGAATTTTTTCGCCGAATGGATGAGTTCCGCACCAACCCATCAATAAAAAAATGAATGGCATTATTCCAACACCGACGGATCGAATGAAAGGTTTCCATTGCTGTAATAGCAGAAAAATTAAAACACCGAACCAGGCGCTTGCCGACATTGCCTCGAAGTATGATACAAAAGGGGGATAACCGGTTTCGACCCAGCGTGTTGTTGCCACGGCTGTGTGAAGCATAAAACCAATTAGTGTTACACGGATTGCCAAATTTAGCAATTTGGATTTTAGAAATATTAAGGCAACCGCGAAGATAGCAAAACTAACGGCATATAATATTACCGTTACCCAAAATAAAACGGATAAGATTGTTTCCATTACGCTTCTTCTAAAATTTGTTCATCGGTTACTACCAATTTAGGAAATTTTTTCAAAACATTTTCTAAATCAGTTCGCATAACCGACAATTCATCTTCGAATGAAGCGTGAAATTTTTCTGTAGTTCCCATGATGTCGAAAGTTATACTTTCGTTTATGGAATACAAGTTGATTATTATCTCTTTTCTGACACTCAATAATCGTAATACAAGTCCGATAAACCCGAATGCAACGCCAAACAGAATTACACTCAAGCCCGGATCGTTCGAAAGTGTAAACTCCGACCATCTTCGTAAATCACCGAATGCAATTTCATATTTTTCTGCATTCACAATTCCACCTGCCGGTACGTAAGTATCGGTTAATACATTTTTATCTTTCAGAACTACAACCCGTAGAACCGGCGACTTAAGTTCATCAGTTCTTGATACATATTTTCCGTCGCGAAAGGCAGCATCGGGTAAAAGCTCAAATTCAAAACGGAGTGAGCCATTTTCAAATTCTAAATAATCGCTGTGTATCCGCTGTCCGTTTTGCGAGTAAGATGCGAGGCGTGTATATCCTTCGGTAATTATTTTTCCATTTTTGTCAGAGATGTGTATGAAAGGTGAGTAACCGGTTTTATCACCTTGGTGCAGCGTTAAACCTTCGACAGTATATCCGTTGTTGATATAAACCGGAATGTCGGTGTTTTTCTTTTTTACATTTTCTATGATTGATGCAAGCGCGGCAGCGCCGTTCACTTTATACGATGGCTCAACTTTCAAAAGTTTGAATGTAAAATCTTCTTTTGGATGTTGATAATATTTTCCGGATTGAACATTCAGAAACCGGTCTTTTGATGAATTAAAAGTTTGTCCTTCTGTAAGTGCGAGCGTTCCATCGAACGACGCATACTTACTCACTACTATTCCCAACAGGATAATAACTAAACTCGAATGGAATAAAATAGAACCGATATTTCCATACTTACCTTTTAGCCCGCGGATAGTCGTTACCACACCTGAATTGTTCGTCGATACACCGTATCCGTTTTCTTCTAATTTTTTGGCGTATGTTTGATGAAGGTTTGAAATTGCAGAATCGTTTTTTTGAATGTTAGATTTTTTATTTCTCTTAATCTCAGTTTTAGACCGATAGAATATTGAAATCAATAAACTAATTCCAAGAGAGATTAATGTGAAGACGACTGCAAACGACTCGAAATGATTTTGAAAACTGATAGTTTTAATTGGAGAAAAATTATCGAGAGCAAGCAGTTGGTTTAGATTCTTTGAAAAATTGGAAATATCTGTCGTGGGATTAAATGCCGCAAACATGGAAAATCCCAACAAATGAATCATCATAATTGTAGCAATTTTCGGTGTCGCTATCTTATGAATTATTTTTTTTAAGATTGTTTTAATTTTATTCATAGTCTTATTCTAAATATATAATCCCAAATCATAAATCCAAAATCCGCATCGATTAGTATGTCCTTCCACCTGTATGCGTATTACATCCGCGTGTTGCGTCAGCATCAGTAAAGCATTGTCGTGTTGCAAAGTTCACATCGGAATTATATCCGCCAACAAATCTATCAGCCATAACACGTGTTCCGGCTGCAAGAGTCGAGCCGCTCTCACGCCAGTAATAACGTTTGTTCCAGCCATGAGCATTTATGCGTCCGCTCTTGCCACCGGTGTTGAGTGTTGTTCCTGCAAAATCCCACATATGACAAGCAAAGCACCCTTCAGCAACTTTATGATTACCTCGGGAATGATCAGGGAAACGGCTACCAGTTGAAGCTGAGCTATACGATGTTGCTTTATGGCAAATTAAACAGAGAGGTGTTCCTGCTGTTGTACTTTGAATTGTTGCAATTAACATCTTATCTGAATTTGAAGTGCCCGGTCCAACATTATTTAAAGTCGACCCGTGCGGACCTCGTGGCGAAGTACTGGTTTCACTTCCGTGGCAATCGCTGCACCATACTCGCTTGTTGGTTGCCCAAGGTTCATTCGTTGTCGTCGCTACTACGTTTGCGTTTGTTGTTCCCCCGGGAACAATTCCGTGATAGGAAGCGTATTGCGGATTTATTTCAGCAGCAATATCTCGTTTACCTACAGGTAGCGAAACATATCCCGAATGACATTTTAAGCAGACCTGATATTCATCGGTTGGTGTTGTAATTTTTGTATAAACCGTAGGCACTGCCCAGGTTACATCGTTTGTTAGCATTGCTGTGTTTGGCGTGGGCCAAGTTGGTTCAACACCCCAGGTTCCACGCAGTGCGGCAGAAATTCGTAAAGCACCACGTGTTGATTTTGCTACTGAAACTTGTGCTTGATGAGGGTTATGGCAATCCTGACATTCAGAATGCCTATTGGTGCTGCCAAGCTCAGCAGTGGTTTCGTGTGTAATCCGATTCTTGTGGCGTCCGTCAGTTGTGTTTGTTGGATGTCTCCAGGTTTTATTTAACTCAGGTTGAATACGATTTGCTACAGGTGCGTTAGAACCGTGACAACCCGTGTTCGTTCCGTCGTAACAACTGTTTTGTTCGACTGCCCGTTGGATGTAAGGTGTTCCACTACCTGAGTGGGCTTTATGACAGCCACGGCATGAATACTCACCGACTGTCGTAGCGCTTCCGCCGCTTGGTGTATATGCTGTTGCTGATGTTCTGTGAATAGAAGTTGCGTAATTAGTTTTATTATGGCAGTGTGTGCAAAGCCCGGCATTTGCATTACTCATACGAAGGAAGGAACTAAACTGATTGTCGTGAGCATTATGACAACTATGGCATTCCACACGACCGGTTGAAGCATCGGGATCAAGTTTTACAGCAGTGTTCCATGGAAATGTTCTGGATACTAATTGATTGTCTTTAGCTGGTTCATACAAGTAACCGACGGGATGGTCATTTGCCAAATTAGTTCCGATATTTCCGGGGGATGCAACCGGCATAGTTGTAACTCCACCAGTCATACTGATAGTACCTGTGCTGCCCGCACCGCGTGTGTTATAAACTGTTCCGATTGCAATCGTTCCGTCGTGGCACGATAAACAAAGTTTCGATTTTGCATTCGGTTGATTCGGTGCTGAATAGGAAATACTCGTTAAATATTCGCTCGAGTAGAGTGTGTAGGTTGCCGTAGTCGGCTGTCGATTCCATAATTGCGTGGTAGCTTGTTTGCTGTGCGGAGTGTGGCAAAAAATACATATCTCCGTTTCTGATGCAGCTTTGATAGTTCCAGTACCACTTGTGCTCAAGTTGTGTTTTGAATTTCTGATACTTGTCTGTGCAAGGAGAAATGGACAACTTACAAAAATCAAGAATGATAAAAATGATATATTTATCCGGGTTAACATTATTTCAGATATTTAAAAATTTGGATTCTCCTATTTAAGGAATCGACCACATAGATTCTATCTTGTCCATCGATGGCGATACCGCTCGGACTCATAAACTCGCCGTTCTCAGTACCTTTCAATCCGACTACTAACAATAAATCGCCGCGGTTGTTGAATATCTGAAAATTATCCATCAAGGCATCGGTTACATAAACGTTCTCCTCAGAATCTGTTGCTACCGATTTCGGATGGACGAAATGTCCGGCTAAATTTCCAACTTTGCCGAATGATAAACGGAACATTCCTTTATTATCGAATGCCTGAATTCGATGGTTCATTGCATCCACTACAAAAATGGAGTTAGTTACTGATAGGTGGACAGGATAATTGAACTCACCAGCACCGCTTCCTCGTTTACCGAATGATAAAATAAATTTTCCATTCAAATCAAAAACGCAAACCGAATGATTACCTGTATCCGTTACGTACAACTTGTTATCTTTAATGGATAAACCTGTGGGTCTGATGAATTCGTACTCGAGTGCTGAAAGGGGTTTGTTGTTTTTATCGAATACAAATACTTTTTTTAATTGAGAATCGGAAACAAATATTCTTCCTTTTGAATCAATTGCAATAGCTATGGGAGATATTAGTGTGTGGTCAAAAGCACGCTCGATGAAATCGTAATTACTATTTTTTATATCGATGATGTGAACACACTTTGCTGCCGGATCAGCGATGTAAATGATTTGATTACTACTAACTGTGATGCCAACTGGTTGTTCTAACCAACGCTCGGAAGACTCGGTGCCGAAAATAAAATTAATTATTTTTGAAAAAAATCCTTCTTCAACCCCAATGTCTTTAAGCGAAGAAATAGTTTGGAGATGTTGGATTTTGGCTTTTTGGGGTGGCGGGGGCCAAACAAGCGGCTGCTGCGTTTGTGAAATCATTTCGCAACTGCACAGAACGAGTATTACAAAAGCGATGTAGTTAATATGTTGTTTCAAAAAAATCGAGCGTCTTTCTAAATTCACTTGAACAAATATACAATTATTTTATATGACAAGTTAAACACAATTCGCTGTTGGCATTTGAGACTCGTAGAAACATAGACACACCGCTGACACTGTGGGGGTTGTGACAGCTTCCGCATTCTAACGTTGCAGTTCCGTCGTGGCAGCTTAGGCAGTTCTTTGAAACTCCACCCGGCTGTGGTACCGTTCCTTCCATCGTTGGACTTGAATAGACTGTATAAGTTGCAGTCGATGCTGTCCGATTCCACAATAGTGACGAGCTTTGTTTCGAGTGTGGAGTATGGCAGAACACACAAACTTCGTTGTAACCTGATGTTGTTGTTCTCACTGTTGCTGTGGAACTGAAAGATAAATCGTGCTTGCTGTTTTTAATTTGTGCCTCATTAATTCCGGCAAAAATCAAACTTAGTGTTAGGGCAAAAATAAATAATTTATAATACATTTTAATAACTCCTTTTTATTTGTTATGAATTATATATTGAAAAATTTGTATTCTCGCATTCAATTGATCGACCACATAAATAAGATTATTAGGATCGATGAAAATACCGGCTGGAAGATGAAATTCGCCTGCATTCATTCCAGGTGCGCCGATGAACATAAGCGGCTCACCCTTCTCGTTAAAAATTTGAAAGTTATCGAATGCTGCATCGGTTACGTAAATATTTTTATAACTATCTATTGCAATCCCTTTGGGACGCGAGAAATTTCCCGGGGTATTGCCAAACTGACCGAACTTAGATAACAACTTTCCCGTTAAATCAAATATCTGAATACGTCCGTTGAATGTATCTATCACATAAACTTTTTCGTCAGCGATTGTGATATTTGTAGGAAAATTGAATTGTCCGTCTTCGCCCCCTCGTTCACCGAATGTGAAGAGTTGGTTACCTTCTTCATCTAAAACGATGACAGAATGTTTATTGGTATCGACTACATAAATGCGGCGTAATTTTGGCTCGTATGCAATTCCTGTCGGCGATCCGAATTGATTTTCGCTGCCGATAGTTCGGACTACATTTCCGTTTGCATCGAAGACAAAAATTCTTTTTAAGAAGGAATCTGAAACAATGACATTATTTTCAGGAGTTACAATAACTCCGATTGGTGTATGAAGTTTATGCTGACCTATATCGCCGATGGAACGCATTTTTTTCATTCGGTTATCGAAAATAACTACATTTTTCAAGCTTGTATCGGTTACGTAAATAGTGCCGGTTGCGTCGGCGGCAACTCCAAACGGACGCATCAAGGCATTTTCTTTCGATTCGCCCGCTAAAATTCTCAAGAATGCATCGCCTTTGCTTTCGGCAAAATAATCTTCACCTTTAATGATATTCACAAGTTTAAACCGCGGTTGCTCGGGAGGCGGGGGCCAGATGTATTCGGGAATAGTTTCCTTTGTCGTCCCGCAACCAATCAAGAAGATGCTTGTGAATAATATTGTTAATATGTATTTCATTTATTTAGTATTTGACCTTTTCATAAACTCGGAATTGGAGTTCCATCCCGAATAACGAGATGGAAGCTCCTAATTCCTTCTCTCTGGCAAGGGAATGTTCAGAGAGGATTCTAAAATTTTAGATTTTAAATTTATGATTAATGATTTATTGTTTTGAAAATTTTGATACTACTTGCTATATATAATTGCTAATTGTCAATTGCCTTTTAACAATTAAAAGGGTCTTGCTACCGTGAACCATAATTCACGGCGTTTATCTATAAAACGAAATTCTCGAAGCCGAAGTTGAAAACTTAATGCCCGCCATTGGTAATTAATCTCGGCATCCTGGTTTATAAAATCGCGGCGGGTCATTGGGTCGTACGACCAGCTAAGCGAATATCCTAATGAAAGATTCCGCATAAAAAATTGAGCGCTATTAAAGTTTAAATTTATACTGTAAAACTTCGACTTGAATCTTCCTAAATTCCAATTTATGTTTCCATTAAAACTTAATGAAAAAGGGATGTAATAATATAAAGATGTTATAAACCGTTGATTTAACCGTAATTGAGTTAATGAACGGGAAGGTTCATATTTACTATATATATCCTCATCCCGGTAATCGATCATCGATTCGGAATTCAAATTACCGAACAATAATTTTGATATAGCTAACGAGGCATTCTTGAATGTTTCGTCGCGTTCTCTGTTGTAATAGACTTTGCTTTTATTAAATGCAAAGCTACTTGTAATATTAAAATCGTAAACCCGAGCATTGATCGAGTTGGCGAAACCGCCATTTATGTTCGATTGTTTTTCGGTACCCGCTTGTTTGCTATAGCCGACGTTTATGCCATTACTAAAATCGATATTTGTAAACCCGAACATATGCTGCAGGTTAAATGCATTTCCCATTCTTTGCAAAATAATTTTCCGTACGTCGTCTTTGTTATTTTCAATTATATACCGGTCGTCGTTGCGTGTTGTAAAAATATTATAGTTCAAATGTAAATTTTTGTTCATGAGATATTGCACAGATTGACTAAGACTTAAACCAAAAGAGACCGAGTTCTCAGATTCGATGTGCCTGCCGTTTACAGAAGTGCCTAGACGTATCTGGTCGCTTGCTTCATTATAAAACATCAGCGAGCCGGATGTAAAACCAAAATTATTATAGCTGTAATATTCTGTGTTAATATCGAATCGCGCTTTTTCGGTATATTGCTTCATGCCATTCATAACTAATCGGTAATAATTATCCCGGTCGCCCGTTGATTTCTCGTAAACATCATTAAAATTACCCGATAGGGAGATGTTCGACTCGGTTGAAGCTTTCGATAAATTAATTCCAAACTCTCTTTGTATTTGATCTGCATTTGATGTTGGTACAACCGACCAACTTCTGTTTTGATTGTAATAGATGTTTGTTGTGGGAAGAAAGTAGATTTTCTCTGTAGAAATTTGTAACCGCTGCTGCTGCTGACGAAAATTGAAAGGGCTTTCGCCGAAACCGACTATATTCGTGCTCGATTCTAACTCGCCGTCTCGCGCAAACATATCTAATCGAACAAGATAATTTTGTAGTGCAGTAGCGTTAATATTGTAGTAGTTGAATAAAAAGCTTTTAGATTTTTGTGAGAAATTTTGATAATACGAGTTGTTGTAGTTTAAATGAACAGCAGTTTGAAGACCGTATGAAATAAGGCGGGGCGAATATAGATATCCGTTAACCCCCAAATTAAATTGAGGACTGTAACGGTTAAACTTTGATGTATTATTTCCGGATTTTGAAGTCTGATATTGTTGCTGGTAACGAAACTCACCGCCGATAGATGTAATCTGCGGTATAGCTGTAAGCTGCATTAATATAGTCAAACACAAAATCCATATAATTTGTTGTATCAATTTTCCCTTGCCAAATTCAAATTATAGTGTAGGTCGACGAGCCTCGCCGACCTACAATTATTACTTTTTAGTTAACCCTAAGGTTATAAATTACAGAATAAATTATTTTGCGTGACAAGCAACGCAGAGTTTACCATCCGTAAGTGTTCCTTGAACCATCTTTGTATCGGTTTTGTGAGGATTGTGGCAAGATGAACATTGAACTTTTCCACCGAATAAACGGCCAACTTTTGTTGTACCATCGAGGTATGCATATTGAGTATTTGCTGGTGTGTTCAAAGCACCATCAGTTGCAAGTGCATCAGCATAGTTGAAGTTAACAGGATGTGTGTGCCCTAAATTTGGGTAATCTGTTCCACTTACAATTTTATTCCTGTCACGATTCGGGATATCTGCAACTGTTCGTGTTTCATAAGGTACCCATGGATCTGTTCCGGTAACGTGGGGGCGTTTTACATAAGCTGCCGATGTGTACATTGCTGAACCATCGTGGCAGCTTAAGCACATATTGCTAACATTTTTGTGTTGGTCGCCAGTATTATCACTTGGGTCGATAGCTGTTGCATCCATTTGGATACCGGTGTAACTACCCCAGTTTTGACCTGATTTTGCAGTTCGTGCCCATAGTGGATCTTTAACACCTGCTGCTGGAATGTGTGGGCTATGGCAATATGAGCAAAGTCTGTCCGATGCACCAGCTATATACTGTGCATTTGTTTTGGTAGAGGTAACTCTTAAGTCGTGCTTCGTGTTTAACATCAGAGAAGTTTGTGCTAAAACTACAGAAGAGACTGCTAAAATTACTACTGCGATTAAAAGTAATCGTTTCATTTAATAACTCCTTTAATTATTAATTAATTAAGCCTCAGAATTAATAGAATCTTTCTCATGAGGCAGATGAGAAAAATTTAATTTCCTTTGAGCAGCTCAAATATTTGAACTCTCTCGTTCACTTGGTCTGCTACATATATTCTGTTGTTTTCATCAATACAAATTCCTACAGGATTTAAAAAACCTAAATTGTCGCTGTCGGAATACCTTCCAACAAACATTAACAAATCAAAATCTTGATTAAATATTTGAAAATTGTTATGAAGAGCATCTACTACATATAAGTTATTACGCTTGTCGATTGCGATACCTTTAGGTCGCTCGAACATTCCAAATAAGTTACCCTGTTGTCCAAATTTGCGTAAATATTTACCGTTCTTATCAAAAACTTGTATTCTAAAATTGAAAGCGTCGACAACATAGATGTTGCTTTCGTTATCTACCGCAGCGGATTGAGGAAAATTGAATTCACCATCAGCTTCACCTCTTTGCCCAATTGTGAAAAGAGAATCGCCCTCTTCAGAAAATACCACCACTTGATGAACTTTATTATCTACAACAATAACGCGGTTCAAGTTTTTATCGAATGCAACATCAACAGGATTCTGAAATTGACCTTGTCTGCCAATAGTTTGAATAACTGTGCCATCCAAAGTTAAAGCAACGACTCCACGCAATTCCGTTGAACCTGCAAATAATTTTCCGTTTCCATAAGCAATTCCAACAATCCTGCCTAAAGGCAAAATACTTTTAGCGCCTAATGGAACTACTTTTTTATTCACTTCATCGAACAGTAATAAACCTTGTTCCATATCGGAAACGAAAACTTTTCCTTTTCCATCGGTTGCTACATCGAACGGACGGATAAGCCGCAAGTTAGACGTTCGACCCGTAATTACTTGTGCAGCTTTACCAAAACTCGATAAAAACGCATCTTCATTGTTCAATGTCTTGATGTACTTTATCCTTGGTTCGTCGGGGGGGGCGGGCCAAACTATTTCTTCCTTTTGAACATCCTTCGAAGTGCTACAACCAATTAGTAGTGCAGCAAAAAGTAAAACTAACCAATTTAATTTATTAATAGTTTTCATTTATTCTCTTTTGTTTCTTCTTTATTTTCATCTATACTTTTCATAATGTCGTCAAACGATGGAACTATCTGTCGGGTTTCCTGTTCTCTACGTGGCGAAAAATCGATAGCACCGGTCGTGAGCGAAATACCAGCCGAAACTGTCCATCTTTTTACTGAAGTTCCCGAGATGTACCCGCCAGTAACTTGCAAACCTAAGTTCGAAAAAATACGTGATGTTAAACTTAGCAAGCTTGTGAAATCGTGATTGCCGAAGTATCCGTATGTAAATTCTAATCCCAATTTATAATTGCGGTTAACCGAGTATGTTGAGCCAACGCTTCCTAAAAATCGTGTCCCTTTGTCGATTTTGTTTATTCCCAAAAATACTGTTGGTTCGATTGCATTCGTATAAACGCTCGCAACAACTCCTAAGCGGGTCATATCGGCTGGGAAGAGGACTAATTTATCGGAAGCTGTCGAGTTAATTTTTTCAGCCCATATTGCGGCTCTGTAAATAAAAGGAATTTCAAAAGGAAATTGGAATTTACCGCCGAATCCGGTTACGGAGGCGGGCAGTACGTGTCCGTTGATTTCACTTGCATATTTCAAGTACAATTCGAGATGCGAAGAAAATCCACCCGTTACATCTATCGAATTAAACGAGTGATTATTGAAAAAAGTAAAATGATGATATTGAACTCTGAAGTTTGAAGATGGAGCTACGCTTCCTGTTGGTAATAATATAAGGCTCATCGTGGAAGTGAGTGGGTAAAAATGATAGATAGAAACAGCGTAACATAT
>JASEGV010000045.1 GCA_030017895.1 Bacteroidota bacterium
TTAAATATACAAAAAAAAGTATTCAATAAGTCAATTTTTGGAACCGCCCATTAGTAATTAGCAAATTATCAACAAACGATTTACACGACTTATTATAAACTACAAAAAAGATCAAAGCATCTATCGGTATTTCATACTTAATTAAACATTCAGCTTGTTTTCTTCTTTTTCTATCGGGGTCTGATGGTGTGTTGTTCCATTTATTACTGTACACAGTTGACCAATCAATATTATTTAAATCTGCATCATTATCAAAAAATTGAGATAATTCAGTATATGCATGACCATCTGTAAAAAGATATTTGCATCTAAATTGTTTTAACTTGTCCAAGGAGCTTACAATATAAACTATTTCTTGTGGTGGTAATTTTTGAACATAATATCCTTCTTGTATAGCATACAACATCACAGGACGCTGACCGAAAAAGAAAGGAATGTAATCTCCTAAAGTTCCGCAATTTTTTCCGCCGATAATGATTGGCTTTGCTTTCCGACTTTGTATTAAGGTTGTTTCGCCAATCGGCTTATAGTTTGGATCATGATCAGGATGAGACGAAGTAACTAATTTTCCCGATTGCAACATATAATCCAAATTATCTTTGTGGATAATTCTAAATATCAGTGGATCTTTCGGGATGCTAACTTTACCCACCGATTTCTCCACTGTCTATCATAATTTCATCCCCAGCAATATTCCGTATCTTCATCCGAAACTTATCTGTTGTGAGACGATATGTGCCTTTGATTTTCTCTTTTACTCCTGCCTTATCTTCTAAATCAAGGTTGCTCGTCCAGACGTTTTTCTTTATGGTCGTATCAAATTGTACGCTTTCGATCAGCTCTAAACCGTTTCTACTGATTTTTATTGGCGTAAACTTCTTTGGCGTTTCTTCCGTTGTTCCGTTTTCAAAGAGTTCTTCATCTTTCTTCACTTTCTTTGCATTAAACTCGTCAATCTTCGCTTTGAGATAACTGCTAAAATAACGATTAATCTCCACCTTAAGATACTTCCCATCTTCCTTCATTTCGATTTCAGCATTATCAGGTGTGAAGAGGGCTTCTGCTTTCTGCCCGAGGAGTTCATCGAGACTGACGAGATAGACTTTGAGTGTGGACTTGCCACTCTTACGGATTTCGGCGTTGATGTACTGTTGATCTACATCCAATTCTTTGGTAGCGTAAATTATTTTCACGCCTTCTGCATCATCCGAGGATTCTTCGACCTGATAGATTTCTTCGAGTATAACATCGACAAGCTGTTTTGTAAGCTTTTTGTCTAAGCCGATAAACTTGACCGGGACAAACGCTCCTTTGGTGCCCGCTATACCACCATCCCAAAACTCACCGAGACCTAAATCAGTGCGATTCTTGTATCCGTCTATGAGCGTAAAGATTTTCTCTGTAGTTTGTGCGGGATTTCTAAAGAGACGCACACCATCATTGATCTTGAGTATATCAAACTCTGCTCCGGCTTCTATTAAACGGTCGCGTGTTGTTTGAATTGCATTTACACCAAAGTCACATGTAATAAATTTTCTTCCAAGATTATGCGCAACTTTTGCGGTCGTACCACTACCCCCAAATAAATCGGCAACGATCATTCCAGAATTGCTACTTGCTTCAATTATTCTCTTTAATAATAATTCGGGTTTTTGTGTAGTATAATCAATTTCGTGTTTTTCCTTTGATGAACCAGCTAAAGAAGGAATATTCCAAACATTATCTAACATAGACTTATCATATTCTGCATAAATAACATTTCCATTTTCGTCCCTTACACTTTGTTTGATACCCTTAATTTTTACTTCCTTTGCCCTTTTGTGTGGTTTAATGTCCCTATAAAGAATATTAAAAATTTGTTCATCACTTTTTGAATAAAACAAAATGAAATCTGAACAATTTGTAAATAAGGGCTTTCTTTTATCAGGGATTTTATTCGGATAATACCAAATAACTTCATTCCGAAAATTATCCTCACCTAAGACTTCGTCCATCAAAATTTTACCATAATGCCCAATATGCCAGTCAAGATGAAGGTAAATGCTGGCGCTTTCGCTCATTACGTCTCGTATTGCTAACAGTCGCTCATACAGCCAGTTGAGATAATCTTCTTTTTGCCATATATCGCCGTACATAATCTCTTCACCAATGCTTGTGTCATCACTATCAAATTGTGTTTTACCTCCGTTGCGAAGATAAACTTTCTTTGCATAATTGGCGCCGCTTGCAAATGGCGGGTCAATATAAACTAAGTCCACCTTAATATTCTGAGATTTAAGATAGGCACAGGCAGAAAGACAATCGCCGTGTATAAGCAGGTTCCTAAAATCAGCATTTAGCTCTTGCTGTTTTTCACCATCAAGTAGTGTTGCTTGCTTTTTCTGTCTCACTTCTTCAATTATTTCTGTCTCATACAGTTCTACGGAATCAGGCATTCGCCTTCCTTGAAAATTCAATAGCGCCTGTCCCTTTGCCGGAGTTAAATTATAGGTTCGTGGTTGTTTCATAGTGTTATCAAAAATTGATTAATAGTTTCTTCAACGTTTCAAGGTGTTTTCGGAAATCGTTTTTACCGTCTTCATCTATGAAACGCTCATAGTGTATTTGCGGGTTATGTTTTATAAAAATTTCTTTTACAAACTTTTCTTTTCGTTTGAATTCATCGTTGTAGTAAGTCCGTGCCTTCGTTTCTAAAATTAGCACTTTTGTTATCTCGCCATTGCGTTTACCCTTTTGCCGTTTCAGCACAAGAAAGTCGGGCGTATAATTTCCAATATCGGTTTTAATGAAAAAGTTTTGCAGACGGTCGTCTTTGTAACCGTTGTAATACAACTCAAGGTCTTTCAATTCTCCTACCTGAAGCATATCGAGCAGTGCATTTCGTTCGAAATCCGAATCCATCCGGTACGGAATATAATTGAAGCTGATGTCGTTTTTATCTAATCCTGTTTCTTCAAAATCTTCGTCCAGTCGATTTGGGTGTTTCCGTAATCGCTGAACTTCATTTCTCGCGATGGAAGGAACAAATGTTCCACTTCCGTATGGAATATGTGCTGGTGGATTCATATCCCATTCCAAAAGTTCTATTTCTGTATCCTCTGTAAGATGATCGACCTTATAAGAAATCTCATCCGCAAAACAATTGGCAACCTGCTTTGCTACATCATAAAGTAAAAGTTTTGGATGTATAGAAATCCACGCTATATGATTCTCAATCTGAGCATAAATTTGCTTTAGTTCCTGTTCATAATTAATAAAAAGTTCGTGCTCTGTTATTCTACCGTATGTTCCTCTCGCAACATCATACACGAAATCTTCAAACGTATATTCTGCCGTAACTAATGGCTTGAGAGTTTCAGAAACTTTTCCTGTAAGTCCGTTTCTTCCGATAGTTGCCGTTTGCTGTGTCGGGTCATACGGAAATGCTTTTATTATTTTAAGAAAATCGAATGAAAACAAACTCGTTTTGTAATCCGTTCTTTCCGTTTTACAAACAAGCTCAAATTTCTTAATTACCTGTTTGTATTTCAATTTACCGAGCTTTGGTTTTCGGACACGTACAGGCACAGACATCTCATCCCGAAGCGTCAAATCCTTGATAGAAAGATTGTAATTTTCTTTCAGTTCATTGTCTAAGGTTTCGTAATTGCCGGGTTCTAAATAAATAAGAGCTTTCTCTTTTGAGCTGTCATCCACCTCGCGTAAACATCTGCAAGTAGTTTGAAGAACAAAATTCTTCGTAGTTGTCTGTCGCGGAAGAACAACACCCGTCAAACTTTTACAATCCCATCCTTCCGTTCCAACTGCCACCAACAAAACAACACGCTTATCGGAATATGGTTTGTCTAAATTATTGAAGATGGCAAGGTTTTCTTTAGGAAGTTCATACTTCTTATCTTCCTTTTTCACGCCTGAATAAAACCGAAAAATTTCCTGATCTTTTCCTTTACGATTCTTTTTATACCACTCTTGTATAACCGGTAAAATATCCTCGTTAAGCTTCTTTATTGTCGGGCAATAGAACGCTATTTTACTTTTCGTTCCGTTCTTGTAGGTAAAATCAAAGTCATTGAAGAACTCCGATAATGCTTTCTTCAGAAATTCACTCTCCCTGATATTCACACTTTTAATTTCCGGTGCCTTAAGAAATCTCGCAATACCGTCGGCAAGCGAAAAATTATAAACGACATCTTGAATCTGATTGAGTTTGATTGTGGCATCACCTACTTGTACGACATTACGTATGTATGGAGTACCAGACATTCCTAAGACACTCACTACGTTTCCATGCTGATTCAAAATATTTACTGCCAGCCGCAGTTTCTTTTCTCCATCACCGTTGCTTCCGTATGAATGATGAACTTCATCCAGCACCACGCCCAAGAATGGGATTTGCGACATTCTTTCGCGTAGCTCGTTTGTTCTACGTATCTCAGCGGCTTTCTTAGCATTATAGAAAGCGTTGGTTTCGTCGAGATAGATTTGATCTTTCGGATCGATCCTCTCCAGCACGACCTTTTCTGCATTTGTTATAAATACCAAACCGAAATCTTTAGTTTGAGTAATTCTGTTTACTTTTTCAAGGTTTGGATTGTTGCCGTGAAGTTTATCTCTGCGTTTTGAGCTGAGACTGTCAAGTATTTCGATATGTATAATTTGCTTCAGACGTTCTGCTTCTTTTGCAGGTAATATCCATTCCGGATGAAAGTTTTTGATTGTTTGTAATGAAGGAAGAATTGCCGTCTTAGCTGCCGAAGGAGCAAAGACAACAAAATTATGCGCAAACCGTTTATCGGATTTATAAAGATTGGCAAAGAATAAATCAAGATAAATGAAACATGCCATCAAATATGTCTTGCCAGCTCCCATCGGTAAACTGAAAAGAAAGTTAGGATACTCGAAATTGTGAAGTAATTCTTGAAGAATGTTTTCCCAGTTGTGTTCTTTCCCGTGCGGATCGTTCAATAGTTTCTTTTGAAGGTTTGGTAGATCATTATCCTGTGCAAACTGATTAAGAAATTGCGTTATATAATTATTCTCGAAGTTTGCATTATATTCATATTCCTTAGCTTTCTCCGCATCGAACAATAATCCTCGCTTAACAATTTCAGAAAGCTTCTGATTTTGCCCTACAAATTTCAACCAAAGATAAACTTCAATTGCTTTCATCTGTGGCTCGCGTAGTTTCTTTTTTTCACGTGTGTACTTAACCAATCCACCGATAACAGATTGGTTGTTACCCATTTCTTGAACTATCCAAGATTCGGCTTTAGTTTGTATCAGGTCAAATATTGTGAGCATACTAATAATTAAATACTCGTTTGTGTTTTCATTATGCAAAACTTACGGAAAATAAGGAAGAATGGCAATATTGGCTTTGCCAAACTCAATCAAACTTCCGGTTTCTTCTCTGCTTATGTGTGGTCAAAAATCGGAAGTTATATCAGCGCCACTTTATAGTGCAGCCAATCGAAAAAGTCTCGGCAGTTTTAACTTCTTTGCCTGTGAGTATTGTTTCTACTGCATCTTGTAAATACCTCTCTTTCACAGCATTCGGGTTTTGCCAGTTATCGTCCATCTTGCCGTGATATCGAAGATTTCTTTTCTCGTCGAACACAAAAAACTCCGGCGTATGCGTCGCCCCGAAAACATCGGCAACGGATTGATCGTCATCTCTTAAATAAACGAAGTTGAAGTTTTTCTGTTTTGCATTTTTCACCATCTCGTCAAAGTTATCTTGAGGATAGTTCACAGTTTCATTCGAGTTAATCGCAACTAACTGAACACCTTTTGCAGAATAATTATTTTGAAAGGCAATCATCCGTTCTTCGTAAGCTTTCACATACGGACAGTGATTGCACGAAAACACTATAACTAATATTTTTTTATCCGAAAAATCGGAACTGCTGTATTGCTTTCCATCAACACCGGGTAAATTATTAAATGTCGGCATCTTATCGTTTATTTTTAATTTGTCTGTTCCCATAATATTCGAATTTAATTTATTATCTCTTCGCCCAATCATCAAACATTTTTTTTAATTGCCGCGAATTGAATTTGGGCTTTTTATAAATATCTTTTTCGAGGCGCTGACGCATTGCTTCGTAAAGCGAAACTGCACAAGCGACCGAAACATTCAAACTCTGTATCATACCAACCATCGGTATTTGAAAGTTGCCATCGGCTAATTCGGCAGCTTCATCCGAAACGCCGTGATGCTCGTTGCCTAACACGATTGCAATTTTTTCCCTTAAATCTAACTGATAAAGCGATTTCGAGTTCTTTCCCATGTGAGTTGCATAAATTTTAAAACCTTCGGTGTGCAATTTATCGTAACATTTTTTAATCGAATCAAACGTTCTTCTGTCAACCCACTTGGTTGCACTTGCTGAACTCTTCTTTCCCAATTTCGGAAATTTTTCAACAGTGTAAACAAGTTGAACTTCCTTCACCCCAACAGCATCCGCCGAACGAAGTATCGCACTCACATTATGCGGATCGTGTATGTTCTCCATTACAATTGTCAGGTCGGGTTGACGGTGTTTTAAAACATTTTCAATTTTATTCTTTCTTTTTTCAGTTACTATGTTATGTCGTTTCAATATTTACCTCTTGTATTTCTTCCTTCTTTATCTGCAAAATGACAATTGCAGTAATTACTAACGCTGCACCAAAAATCTGAATCGGTGTTAAAAATGCATCCAACAAAATAAAAGAAGCTGTTATCGCAACAATCGGTTCGAATGTACCGGTAATTATTGCACGCGATGCAGTGATGTAACGCAGTCCGTTAAAATATAATGTGTGCGGAATTAAGACTGAAACAATCGCAAACCCAATAAAAGTCATCCAGGTTTCTGCTGAATAGTTTGCTGAATACAAATTCCACGGTGGATTTATGAACAACCAAAATATTGATCCGGCAATAAAAGAATAGACTAAAATTGTCCAGACAGAATAATGTTTTAACACGTGCCTTAGATAAACATTAGTGAACGCCCAGCAAAACGCCGATGCCGCACCTGTTATCAAACCAATTTGACTGACGTTAGCTAACGAGAAATCTTTCCCACTCACAGTTAGATAAATTCCACCGATTGAAATTGCGGCTGCGGTAATTTTTACCCATCCCAAAACTTCTTCTTTTGTAACTGCCGCATAAATTATAACTAATAGCGGCGCCATATATTGAATTAAGATAGCAGTGGAAACACTTATTTCCTGTATCGTGAAATAGTAAGTGAAGTTCGACATTGCAATGCCGACGATACCTACAAGGGCGAACATGTAAAAATCGGATTTTTTTATTTTTAAAAATTTTGGTTTGAATAAAATAAAATAAACTAACATCAGTACAGCAGAAAAAGTAATCCGTGTTTGAACGAGAATGAGTGGTTCGAGTTGTCGGGCGAAAAGAAATTTCGCGAAGGTTGCCGACACTCCCCAAAAAATTGTTCCACCTAAAATAAGAATGTAACCTTTAAGCGATTTCATTCTTCTGGAGAACCGCCTCCGTTTTCTTCAGCTAAACGGCGGTAGTATTCGCTTTGATCATCGTCTCCGATTTTTTCGTAAAGGTCGGCAAGTCGTTTGTAAAGTTGAACAGGATTTTTTACATAATCCAAACCTCGCTTTACGAATTCGAGCAAGTAATCAATCGGCGGGATATTCAAATCGGGTTCGTAGCAATCGCTTGCAGCAATGTAAGTATCAACTACTTCGGGTTTTGTCTTAGCAGCTTTGTTAAAATACACGAGTGCCAGTTCATAGTTATCGTACATCGAGAAAGTAACTTCAAAAACTTTCGCAAGCCACATATAAACATCGTAAGCAACGTGTGGGAAAACCTGAACTAATTTTTCGCCGAATAAGCAGAGTTCGTCGGGTGAAAGCGAACTGTTCCAGAACAATATTCGGTACAATTCCAAATCATCGATGTTGCTGTTTACTGCCTCTTCAAACGCATCAAAAATTTCGTTGAACTCGGTAGACGAAGCAAACCGCTGGTGTATTTCTTCAATAGTTAATTTGGGCATCTATAGTTTTGCAAATAACTTGTTCAAAATACTAAAGAGTATTTATAAAGTCAAGGATTTTTTGTAAAAATCATCGCAAAAGGAGAATTTTTTTAACTGAATAACCCCCGCTATGCCTCATCATTATGAAATAAGTCCCGTTCAGCAGGTCGTTTCCATCAAATAATATACGATATTCCCCTGCCGGATGGATATGATCGGCTAAAACGGTAACCCGTTGCCCGATAACGTTATACACCTCAAGCAAAATAAAGCGTTCGAATTGCACCCGATATGTGAACATCGTCAGCCGGTTGAACGGATTAGGAAAATTTTGAACTACATCGAAGCTATTCGGAATTAGAAATTGAGTCGTGTCCCGATTCTCAAATAGTGAAGAATATCTTTTTATCAGTCCACAAATTGCCGGATTGCTTGTGCAATCGAATGAATAAGCATCTACAAAACGATTTCCCGGAAACGAAACCTGCCAAAGCAGTAATCCCGCGGCTTTGCTCTTTATAGTTTGGTCGAATAATATATCATAAAATAAACTTTTGTTGTTTCGAAAACCAACCTCGCCGATGATCAGCGGCTTTTGTTTCTCCCCGCTAATTGTTGAATGGTCGATAATCCACGCATTGGTCAACGAAGAATTCAATCCCCACGATTCGGGATAAATGTGAATACTTGCAGCATCGATTTGTGAAAGTTTTATATTTTTTGAAAATGAAATTCCGGAACTTCCGTTGAACATCCAATTTGGAAATTGTGAAGCCTTAGAATATGGAACAGTTGTTACATCCATTCCTTCTTCGCCCGTTCCGAGTATGTGATTGTTGTCGATGAATTTTAGATACTCAGAGATTTCTTGAATCCAGTTATAAACTATTCCGCCTGTGGGATCGCTCGACCGGGGTTCGTTTGCAAGTTCCCACATCATAATTGAAGGGTCGTCCTTATAGAAAGTTTGTGTGTAAACGTTGAAACGATTTAAAATGCTTTGAACATAATATTTAAACCAACCTTTAATTGTTACATTTGCGTAGAAATCATCGTGAGTTAAATTGTCGGCAACATACATCCTGTATTTTCTTTCGCAGGCACCGGTAATCCATTTTTGATTTTCTACAGGCGAATTTCTTTTACCGGTTTGTTGTTCAGCTAACCATTCGACGTACTGATTCATCCCGCCGTAATCATCCCAGTTATTCACTAACGGTATTATTAGTTTGATGTTATAAGCACTGGCTTTTGCAATTACAAAGTCGAGTGCCTGCAAACCACGCTCGCTGATTTTTCCCGGGGCAATTTGAATTACAGCCGGATTTGTTGAGTCGGGTGAATCGAAAAAGCCCCAGGCTCGAATTACGTTAACTCCATTTTGCTTTGCTTCTCTGAAAATATCAACAACTTTTTGTGTGTCGCCATAGGCAGCTAAAGTCGGCAAGTAGTAGCAATTAACTCCGACAGGGTAAAACGGTTTGTCGCCGAGTGTAAAATTTATACCCGAAGTTTTGATGAACGGTTGTTCTTGTGCATCAAGCGTTTGAAATAAAACAAAAAGAATAATAAAAAATATTCTAATTTTGTATGTTCTCTTATTTAGAAATACTGTCACGGAATTAATTTCATCATTTAGGCCTGAAACAAACTCACACCTTCTGAAATTTTAGCCGATTCACCATCGTGAATTGCAAACTGAGGTTTGCCGTGTCTTACCCCGCTCCAAATGGCAGCACAACCGAAATCACCTCGTTTGTTTATCGCATAAAATTTTACGTTGTGTTTAAATCTTCCTTTCTCGTCTTGCAGCCGTTTCTCGCGGCATCGTTCGTTCACTCTTTTGCAGGCAAGTAAGCATGCTTCTTCCGGCGACTTCCCCTGTCGCATCCATTCAACAATCATCACCGAACTGCAATTCAACAAATTTGCTTCGCCTCTTCCTGTCGAACCGGCTGCCCCAACTTCGTTATCAAGATACAAACCGGCACCAATAATTGGCGAGTCGCCAACACGTCCCGGAATTTTGTAAGCCAAACCGCTCGTCGTAGTAACACACGATAAGTTACCCTTCGTATCAAGTCCGCTGCAATGTATCGTTCCGTAATGCCGTGAATAGGATTTCATATATTCACCGATATCAGTATCGTCGATGTTGTGTGGCGGAAGCCAGTCGTCTTCTTTGCTCAAATTTTCTTTCCACTTCAACCATTTCTCTCTTGATTCTTCTGTCAGCAAATTTTCTTCTTTAAAACCGTGAGCTTTTGCAAATTTGAGTGCACCTTCGCCCACAATTAAAACATGATCTGTTCGTTCCAAAACGAGTCGTGCAACTTTCGACGGATTTTTAATATTTCTTAATGCGGCAACCGAGCCACCGCGATACGAAGGACCGTGCATCACCGCAGAATCCAATTCAACAACACCTTCTTCATTAGGTAGTCCGCCATAACCGACGCTATCATCTTTTGGATCGTCTTCTACTATATTAACACCTGCAATAACTGCATCGAGCACATCCGAACCATTTTTAATCATTTCCATTGCAGCTTCTACAGTCTTTAATCCGTTAGCGCTCGCAATCACCACAGGTTTAAAACCTGAAGCCTGCTTTTGATGTGCTAAAGCGATGTTTTGGAAATCACTTCCAATAATAGTCCCTGCGCCCAACAGGGCAGTCGTCTTCAAAAAATCACGTCTGTCAATCGAATTCATAAAATCCCTTATAAATGTTAATTAATTAGTTTAATGTAGAAATTAGAAATGGAAATGTCAAATTTCATAGAAAATATCTTTTTGTTTTTAAACTCGGAATGGCTTATATTTGTAACGATTTTATCGAATGGTTGCAGAAAACTTAATAAAAATACGCAGTCGGATTGAGCTTGCTTGCCGGAAGTCGAATAGAAATTTCAACGAAGCAACCATTACCGCTGTTACTAAAACTTTCAGCAGCGAGTTAGCTAATGAAGCTGTTGAAGCAGGCATATTCGACCTGGCAGAAAATTATGTGCAGGAATTTATGCACAAAAAAAAAGCACTAAACGATGATAGAATCCGTTGGCATTTTATCGGACACCTGCAAACCAATAAGGTAAAGTTTGTTGCCGGACAAGTAGAATTGATTCAGTCGGTCGATTCTGTAAGATTGGCAAAAGAAATTTCTGATTCTTGCTTAAGCAGCAATAAAAAACAGAACATATTGCTGGAAGTAAATACTTCCGAAGAAGTTACAAAATTTGGAATTAAACCCGGCGAAGCACATGTTGTTGCTGAAGAAATTATGCGACTTCCGGGTTTAAACCTGATTGGTTTAATGACCATCGGAAGATTTTCGGAAGACGCAGAAGAATCACGCTATGAGTTTAGAATGTTAAAAGAAATAAAAAGCAATCTGGAACAAAAAGGCATTCCGCTGAAACATCTGTCGATGGGAATGTCGAACGACTTCGATGTAGCAATTGAAGAAGGCGCAACGATAATTCGACTCGGCACCGCGATTTTCGGTAACCGGGATAATAAAAAATAAATCTATCACAGATAGGGGTTTTAAAAATGAAGCTATCACCTTTAGACATTAAAAAGCAGGCATTTAAAAAAATCTTTCGAGGGTACGATCCCATCGAGGTTGATACTTTCCTTGAAATGATTGCCACCGAAATGGATGATCTTGTAACAACAAATAAAGATATGCAGGAGAGACTTTCAGTCGCCGAAGCACAGGTTCAAGATTATAAGTCGATTGAAAAAACTCTACATGCTACCTTATTGCAGGCACAAGATGTTAGTACAAAATCTGTCGAGAATGCAAAATACGAAGGGAAGCTTGTTATTCAGGAGGCAGAATTAAAATCCTCGCAAATCCTTGATAAAGCACGTTCCGAAAATACACGGCTAAAAGAAGAAATCGAAATCCTAAAAGCTAAAAAACATACTCTTTCGAGCCGCTTAAAACTTTTACTGACTTCTGAGCTCGAATTAATTCGGGCGTTAGATATAAACGAAGAAATACCCCCAAGCGAAATAGAGGAAACACCAAAAGATCAAATTCAAAACGAATACGACGATATTATAAAAAGCATTGAAGAAAATAATTGAGAACAGAATGGAATTACGTGAAGAAATAAAAGAAACAGTTGCATACATCAGGCGCCACACGAAAATGCGTCCGACTATCGGTATAATTTTAGGAACTGGTCTCGGCGGACTTGCTAAAGAAATTAAAAAAGAAACTGTGCTTGAATACGAAAACATTCCACACTTCTCTATTTCAACTGTCGAGTCGCACCACGGAAAACTTATTTTCGGAAAGTTAAACAGTAAAAACGTGGTTGCTATGCAAGGCAGATTTCACTACTACGAGGGTTACACAATGCAGCAAGTTACTTTCCCTGTTCGAGTAATGAAATCCTTAGGAGTCGATACTTTATTGATATCGAATGCGGCGGGCGGAATGAACCCCCACTTCCAACGTGGCGATATTATGATTATCACCGACCATATAAATATGTTAGGCAATAATCCTCTCATTGGAAAGAATGACGACACTATAGGACCTCGTTTTCCCGATATGTCCGAGCCATACAATAGGGAATTGATCGGATTGGCTGAACAAGTTGCACTCGATTTAAAAATCAAAATCCAACGCGGTGTGTTTGTAGCAGTTCCCGGTTCAAATTTGGAAACACGAGCCGAATATCGTTTTCTCAGATCTATCGGAGCTGACGTAGTTGGTATGTCAACAGTCCCCGAAAATATTGTAGCTGTGCATATGGGAATGAGAGTCCTCGGATTCTCAATTATCACGGATGAATGCTTCCCCGATTCGTTAAAACCCGCAACAGTAGAAGAAATAATCGGTATAGCCAAAAAAACCGAACCGAAACTAACAAAGATAATGAAAGAAGTAGTAAAGAAAATATAAAATGTTCAAAGAACTTACTGACAAGCTGAATTACTCGGAACTCGAACTTCATATCTTAAAGTTTTGGAAAGAAAATAATATTTTCGATCAGAGCATCACTACACGCGATAGCAATAAGAGTTTTACTTTTTTTGAAGGACCTCCGACAGCAAACGGTCGCCCCGGCATTCACCACGTAATGAGCCGGACTTTAAAAGATTTAGTCTGCCGTTACAAAACTATGCAGGGTTATCAAGTACATCGGAAAGCCGGTTGGGACACACACGGACTTCCTGTTGAAATTGAAGTCGAAAAAATGTTAGGCTTCAAACACAAAGACGAAATCGTAAAATATGGAGTAGAAGCTTTTAACGCCGAGTGCAGAAAATCAGTCTGGAAATACAAATCCGATTGGGAACTGATGACCGACCGCATGGGCTACTGGGTGAATATGAACGACCCCTACGTAACATTCGAAAATGATTATATCGAATCAATTTGGTGGGCACTAAAAGAAATTTACAATAAGGGATTAATCTATAAAGGTTTTAAAATTCAACCCTATTGCCCACGCTGCGAAACTCCTCTATCATCACACGAAGTATCGCTCGGATACGAAGATGTGAAAGACCCAAGTGTTTACGTAAAGATGAAAGTTCAAGGCGAAGAGAATACATACTTCCTGGTATGGACAACCACACCGTGGACCTTAATCTCGAACGTTGCGTTAGCAGTTCATCCTGAAATTGAATATGTAAAAGTTGAGAACAAAGGCGAAAAATTAATTTTAGCAAAATCACGTGTTTCTGTTTTGGACGATGAGTTCATAGTTATAGATAGTTATAAAGGTACCGACCTCGTTGGAAGAGAATATGAACGAATTTTCGATTTCAATCCTGTAAAAGAAAAAGCATTTTATATAATCACCGGCGATTTTGTTACTACCGAAGACGGTTCGGGCATCGTGCATATAGCGCCGGCTTACGGCGAGGACGATTATCAGGCAGGAAGAAAATTCGGATTACCCACAATACATCCTGTAAACAAAAGCGGCGAGTTTAACCAGGAAGTAACCGACTTTGCCGGACAGTTCGTAAAAGATGCCGACCTGAATATCATCAATAATATGAAGGCGCGTCGCATTCTATATAAAAAGGAAACTATCACACACAGTTATCCGCATTGCTGGCGGTGTAAAACTCCGCTGCTATATTATGCACGTGAATCGTGGTACATCAGCACAACAAAAATTGCACAACAGATGATTGAGTTGAATAAGCAAATCAACTGGGTGCCGCCCGAAGTTGGCGAAGGACGTTTCGGAAACTGGTTAGAAGAGAACAAGGATTGGGCATTATCGCGCGACCGCTTCTGGGGAACTCCGCTTCCAATTTGGCTTTGCAAATGCGGCGAAAAAAAATGTGTCGGAAGTATCGAAGAACTTCTTGAAGCAAAAATTTTAATCAACGGCTCAACTCAAAAAATTGATGCCGATAAAATTGATTTACACAAACCATACGTGGATTCAATTGTATTCGATTGCACAAAATGCGGAAGTATGATGCAACGAACTCCTGAATTAATCGACGTCTGGTTCGATTCGGGTGCAATGCAATTCGCACAATGGCATTATCCGTTCGAGAGCAAAGAAACTTTCAAAGCACAACATCCGGCTGATTATATTTGCGAAGGAATTGACCAAACAAGAGGTTGGTTTTATTCGCTTCACGCAATCAGCACGCTGCTTTTTGATAAACCGGCTTTTAAAAACCTGCTTGTAAACGAATTAATACTCGATAAAGACGGACAAAAAATGTCCAAGTCGAAAGGCAACACAGTTGATCCTTTCGCCATTATCGAAAAATTCGGTGCCGATGCAACCCGTTGGTACTTGGTTACAAACAGCCCGCCTTGGAAGCCGACACTCTTCGACGAAGAAGGGATAACGGAAGTTCAGAGAAAATTTTTCGGAACTCTCATTAACACATACTCATTCTTTTCACTGTATGCGAACATCGATAAGTTCAATTTCAATGAAACTAAAATCCCGGTTTCGGAACGGCTTGAAATCGACCGTTGGATTATTTCATCGCTTAATACACTCATAAAAAAATACACCCAAGCGATGGAAGAGTACGATGTTACGAAAGCCGCACGATTAGTCAGCGATTTTACAATCGATCAACTATCCAACTGGTATATTCGTCGCAACCGGCGACGTTTCTGGAAAAGCGAACTTGGGAAAGATAAGACAGCAGCTTACCAAACTTTATACGAGTGCTTAATAACCATTTCGAAATTAATGGCTCCTTTCGCACCGTTTCTATCTGAAGAAATTTACCGCGATTTGAATTCTGCAACCCAGAAAGAAAAATTTTCATCAGTTCATTTATCAACTATCCCACAAGTAAACAAAACTGCGGTTGATACTAAACTCGAAGAGCGGATGTCGAAAGTCCAACGAATAGTTTATCTGGTTCGTGCTATACGTAATAAATCGAATTTGAAAATTCGTCAACCGTTAAAACGAATTATTCTCCCCATCACATCCGAAGAATATAAAAACGAAATCGAGTTAATGAAAGATGTTATCATCGATGAGATTAATGTAAAAACAATTGAATATGTCAGCGACGATTCGGAAATCGTTCACAAGAGGTTGAAACCGAATTTCAAAACAATCGGACCGAAGTATGGGAAATCCGTTCAGCAGGTCGCAAATGAAATAAAAGCGATGAGCACAAATTCCATCAAAGAATTGGAAAAGAATGGTAAGTTCACATTGAAGATAAATGAAAACGAATTCGAAATAGCTTTAGATGATGTCGAAATTATACACGAAGATATTAAAGGATGGCTCGTTGAGAACGATAACGAAATCACCGTAGCATTAGATACAGAACTTACAGAGGAATTAATTGACGAGGGTTTTGCACGCGAGTTTGTGAGCCGTATTCAGAACATGAGGAAAGATGCCGGCTTTGAGGTCACTGACCGGATCGAAATTTATTTTGAGTCTGGAACAACTCTTCAAAACGCAATCTCAAAAATGAAACAATATATTCAATCCGAAACATTAGCTGCAAGCATTTTGACAGAACTGCAAACTTGCGATTATTCAGCAGAATGGGATATAAACAGTGAGATGTGCAAAATTGGTATAAAACGAATATAAACAGATAAGGAGAAATAAAAATGGCAAAGACAACAAAAAAACCTAAAGCAGTCAGTAAAAAACCGAAAACTGTTAAAAAGTTAAAAAGCAAAAGTATAAAAATAAAAGCTATTAAAATAGTAACTAAAAAAGCGGCTACTTCAAAAGAAAACACAAACGCTAAAACCGCTTATACACGCGAGGAGCTTGACCATTTCAAGAATATCATACAAGAGAAGCGCAAAGAAATTTTAGAAGACCTTGAAAATCTGCGCGACACTATGATGGACAGCACCACCGGCGAATATTCCACCGAAAGTCCCTCCTACTCGTTACACATGGAACAAGGTACCGATGCGATGGAACGTGAAAAAACATTTATGTTCGCATCGAGAGAAGGAAAATTTCTGAATTACCTTGATGATGCTCTGACACGGATCGACAAAGGTGTTTACGGAAAGTGCAATGTATGCGAAAAACTGATTGAAAAAGAAAGATTAGAAGCAGTTCCTCACGCACAAATGTGCTTCAAGTGTAAAAGCAGTCAAAAATCTTAAACAACCAACATTGCGGATATAATTTTGAAAGTTCTATTTTTAACGCTGTTTATTGTCATCGGTGATCAACTCACTAAACTATTAGTGAAAGGTATTTCGATACCGTTACTTGGCATTAATTTTCCCGGAATGCCATACGGCTATAGTAAGCCAATCATCGGCGATTTTCTCCGGCTAACATATATCGAAAATGCCGGTATGGCTTTCGGATTTGATCTTGGCGGAAAACACTTCTTCGGAATTGTCTCTATCCTCGCCAGCATCTTCATCATTATTTACCTTTACAAAGTCCGGCATACAAAATTTGGTCTCCGCCTTTCTCTTGCTCTGATATTAGCCGGCGCCATCGGAAATATGATTGACCGGATTTTTTACGGTGTAATTTTCAGTTACGAAAAATTATTCTTCGGCCGCGTTGTCGATTTTATGGATGTCGATTTTTTTAATATAAATATATTCGGTTATCACCTCGACCGCTGGCCCGTCTTCAATGTTGCCGATGCGTCTGTAACCATCGGCGTAATTTTGCTGCTGATTTTTCACAAAGCAGTTGATAACAAAAAGCAGGAACCTATTAATGTTGATGCGGCATAATGTTACGACATTTACAGATCAAAGTTCCGCCCGGAAAAACCCGTGAACGGTTAGATGTATTCTTAACTCACTCAATTGAAAATGCAACCCGCACTAAAGTTCACGAGGCAATAGATACTGGATTTGTATTAGTTAACGGCGAACCTGTAAAACCGAGTTACAAAGTTAATCCGAACGATGTTATTGATGTTACAATTCCCAAGCCCCCGCCTCAAGAAGTCAATCCTGAAAATATCCCGCTAAAAATTGTTTATGAAGATGAATACCTGATTGTTGTGAACAAAGCAGCAGGCATGGTAACTCATCCCGCTTATGGAAATTACACAGGAACACTTGTCAACGCGCTCCTCTTTCACTGTAACGGTAAGTTAGCAAATCGAACTCAAGCTGCTGATGATGAAGAAGCAAATGCTGTTGACGAATTAGGATACGAACCAACAAATTCGCGGGCTGGAATTGTGCATCGCCTCGATAAAGATACCTCCGGCTTAATTGTAACAGCAAAAGACGATGTTACACATTCAAAATTAGCTTCGCAATTTTCAAAACGAACTATCGAACGTGAATACTGGGCAATTGTATGGGGACTTTTTGGAAAGAAGAAAAAAGGATTTATCGAAGCGAGTCTTGCACGAAGTAAAACCGACAGAAAAAAAGTTGCCGTAGCCAACGTGGGCAAGTATGCGATGACCGAGTATGAAGTTATTGAAGAGTTTGATTTCTTATCGCTGGTGAGATTAAAACTCCGAACCGGCAGGACTCATCAAATCAGAGTTCACATGCATCACATCGACCATCCGGTTTTCGGTGATCCGACTTATGGTGGGAGGAAAATTTCTTACGGAGATGCTGCTAAAAAAAGGAAGGCATTCGTGAATGAATTATTGGAGATAATGCAGCGACAGGCGCTTCACGCAAAAACAATAGGTTTCGTTCATCCCAAGACAGGTACTAAAATACAATTTGATTCGGAACTGCCGCGTGATATGCAGAAAGTTTTGAAACTACTCAAAAAGGAACAGGACGAGAATGTGGGTTTATGAGCGATATACAATGTTGTGTATAAATGGTTACTTGGAATACTTCCGTTTCTTTGCCACTGCAGCTCCGCTTTTCGGCAAGCCTTTTTTTTGTACCGCATGTCTTTTTTGTTTGGATCCCTTGGTGTTAATTCCGTAGTTAACTGACGGCTCAAACAAAGTAATCTGATTGACTTGCCTATTACCACTTCCGCCCACTGTCAATAAACTTTTTAATGGAGTTTGAATCCTCACTTTTGTTTTGAGAACAATCAGATATGTATCATACAGTCAATAACCCTTCCATGTTATTTGAGATTAATCTCGGTATAATTATTTTTCCATCAAGAAATGTATCATCCTCAAATTCTTCTGCTACCCAAATAAATTTTTCTTTCCCTTCAACATTAATTTTCATAGGAACAAGGTGAACTCCTGTTGAAAATATTTTAGGTTGAAATTCTGTAAACTCATTATTGAGTATTCGTTGTTCAATTTTTAGTCCCATAGTTGTTTTTAATTGATTACGGCTTCTTTAGTTCCAAAAATAGCGGCATGACCGTCGGCGTGTCGTTTTTATTTCTTTTAGTTTATTTAATTAACTTCGGTTGTAACGGCTCAGCATTAAATGGTAACTATTCTGTATTCAGGAATTTTTTTGCCACAAAAGCACCAAAACACTAAATTCCACTAATTTTTTTGTGCCTTTTTTGTGTTTTATAGATTTTGTGGCATATTTTGAATTATTTTTTTAAGGATGCTGAATAGTTACTTTTGGTTTCAATATAAACAAAAATATTTATGCTTCATATTTCTTTTTTTACAACCTTCCCGCCACAACCACAGCTCCTTTTATAGTATTAACATTTCCGCCGTTTACATCGTATGCTTCCAATAGCACTATATAAATTCCGATTCTTGCTTTTTGTCTTTCATCATTCATCCCATCCCAAATAACTTGTCCGCTCGATCCACTCGGCTCGTTGTTCACTAACGTGCGAATAATTCTTCCTCTCGAATCGAAAATTCTAATCCTTACCATCGCTGCGGTTGATAGTAAGTTATACGAGATTATGCAATGGTCTTCAAATTCATCGGCATCGGGGGAGAAAGGGTTTGGCGAAAATTTTAATGATGCATTTGTAGGAATTGTTGAAGTAAAAACCGAGTTTTGCTTTCCCGGAGTACCACCGATTGGATTAGCATTTGTAGTCCAATTGCGGCGATCATTGCCCGGTAAATTCGGATTGATACGCTCCAACGCCCTTCCGCCTACATCATAAACTTCCGGGTTGTGCCACTTTGGCGAATATCGGATACTATCAATTATGGAGTTAGTTAAATCTTTCAGTACAACGTCATCGCCATCGTTGTTTAAACTTAAACTGCTTTTCTTGAAAATGTGTAAATGAATGTTATACGTTGTATCGCTTATGTAGCTAAACAAATTTAAAATAGATGAATCAGCTGACAGCACAAGAAACTCGCCCGGATTTACAATAATCGGAGAAGCTCCAAGTTTAAATTCGTTAGCTTTACCCGCTGTGTCAGGCTTATCGTGAATTTTCCAATCACGCATTTCAACCGGGAAGGATTCTCGATTGTACAACTCGACGTATTCACACATTCCGCTCGATGGTGCGAACATTATTTCGTTGATAACAAGCGACTGTAACGGATAACCGATTTTTAAAATTCCGAATGCGATGTTGTCTCTTAATCGCATCTCGTTCGGATATTCAACTATAGCAATCAACTGCTTAACTCCGCCGCCGGGATTTTGCCATAAGAAATTAACTATCGTAGAATCTTTGAACAATAAAGTCCTTGAAAAATTTTGTGCTGTTATTAATTCTGAATCCTGCCAAATTGAATCGCCATTTATGTCGTGAAATAATTTAATGTTAAAATTCGATGCACTCATTTTTCCGGCATTTCTAACAACCACGAAAATATTTACCGGTTCGTTTGGCAAACTTTTACTTGAAAAAATCCGTAATGCCTGCAAATCGAAATCTAATGGTGTTATATAATTTTGTTTTCCCGGTGTTGCGCCGGTAGAATCGGGCGAGCTGCCCCAATTTGTTGAATCTAAAGGAGTTAGAACAGCTTCAACCCGCTCAAGCGACCTCCCGTTTGTACCGCCCCAGCTTGGTTGATAAATAATGCTGTCGATAATAACATTCCGGTTATCGAACAACGCACCCGCATCGCCGTTGTTGCTGAAAAGATATGTGGGAATCGAAAGCGATTGAATTACTTTGGATGGAATCTCCCGACGTTTATCGAAGAGCAGCGAAGTGTCTTTTGTTACAACTAAATATTCTTTCGGCAGTAATAGAATTTGAGAAGATGTAATTAAATATTTTGAAGAAGAATTCCGGTTGCTGATTTTCCAGTTGCGGATATCTACTGTATCATCAGACAGATTATAAAGCTCGAACCATTCCGGCTCGCCACTAATCGGTGCATACATCAATTCGTTTATCACAATTGTGTTTGCTTTGTGTCCGACAAATACCGAGGCGAGTTTGATATTGTTGAGCGTATCTTCATCGTTTACAAAAACTATCCGTGCGATGAAAGTATAACTGCCAACTGTGGGAGTTGCAATCGACTCTGAAAAAATAATCGAATCATTAGTATTAATAGGATTGCTAAAATATGATAATGCAATCAGTTCTGATGAGTGATAAATCGAATCTTTATTCGCATCCAAATAAAGTTCAATTGAATAATTACCAGCCGCTTGTTTGCCTTTGTTGATAATTACAGAATTCACTATTAACTCGTTGGCGACAATCGGATTCACAGGATCAAACAAAATAGTCCTCACACTTATATCGAAATCTTTTTGGGTTAAAGAATTTTTTCTGTTTGGCGTTGCACCGTCGGGATGAGTACATGTGCCCCAGTTGGATTTTAAAGTTGTCGGTGCGGTTGGTTCAATTCTTTCTAATGATTTTCCATTCGACCCGCCCCAACTCGATTTGTAAAACGCACTATCAATAATTTTTCCACGTTGATCGTATATTATTACCGCATCGCTATCGTTGTTGAGTGCCGGAAATGCAGGAACAATGAAGATTTTACCTGCTACATTAGGTCGGACTTCATAAAGATTAATACTATCTTTAGTTATCAATACAAAATCTTTTGGCTTCAAATAATAATCGGTCGATGTAATCGTGTATCGGGAAGTGGTTCTATTGTCTGATATTTTCCATAATTTCAAATTAATCGAATCGTTGGTAGTGTTTGTAATTTCTACCCATTCGGGTTCGGGTGCAGTCGGGCGATACATAATCTCATTCACAGCGACGGAAAATGGGTGGATGCCAAAATCTACACGCAGAATTCTTTTATTGTTTTGCAAATTTTCATCTCCGCTGGCTTCCAATTGAACAATCATTTGAAGTTCGCTTGTCCCTTGAGATGGAATGAAGAAAGCTATCCGCAACGAGTCGTGCTGATTTAGTAATGTATCAAAATTATTTATCTGAAAAAGTTCACTCGTCTGTGCCATCGAATCGAAATTCGCATCAATAAATAATGAGAGACTGAATTCTTTAATAGTTTCCAAACCAAAATTTTTAATCGTTGTATATAATATCAGCGAATCGCCCATTATAGGATAAATTGGATTAAAATTGACCGACAAAATCCCGATGTCAGTTTTAACTTTTGCTGAAATGATAACATCGTCAAATCTAATTGTTCCGATAGTGCCGGTTCCATTTCCTATCACCCGCCATCGGAATCTTACGTTGGGTTTGTTATTTAACAATTCTGGAAGGTGTATTTTTCTTTGTAGATAATTTGTATGACCTGCATATATTAATGTATCGGAGATGATCAGATTGTAGGTGGTTCCGCCATCAGTCGATGCTTCAATGAGAACTCCCGAATCGTGTGTAGATGAGCGGCGTTCAAAGAATTTGAGCGAATCAACCAATATTCCTGTAAAATTGAAAATAGGTGAATTTAAACTTTGACTGATACGGGCATTTGTTGAAACGACTGCATTGGGTTGTGAATTGGGAGTAGATGTTGTAGTTGTAAAATCGTTTACCCCCGCAGTCCGGTTTTGAGTTGACACCCAACCCGCCGGTAATGAAGGAGTAATGATGTAAGAGCTATCGAAATTTTGAAAATATGGGAATTGAGCAACTTGACCAAAAGTCGCTGAAGTGAGAAAAATTGATAGCAGTATGTAAAATTTCATAGTTCACCTCCGGCAAATAGATAATTCAACTCGGGAGGCGAAATATTTTATTTTTTAAAATTTTGTATTTAGTCTTTCAGATTCTTTGACGTCGATCCACACAATATTAATTCTCCTGCAGAATTTGCTTTTATCCAGTAAGCACGACCTGGAACTAATGTTTCGGTGATTCGATAACCATTAGAATATTCATATATTTTATTAGCAAGTATTCCTTCAGGGATTGTAACTAACGAAGAAATAGAAATTGGCTCTGATATTGACCCGATTAAATTCCATCCAACATTCAAATCAATAGTATCACAGGAGATAATTGAACCAACCATTTTCACATCAGTTATAGTTGGAAATTTCAACCAAAAGCCAATACCATTATCAAGGGTGTCGGATTCAAAATAACTATTTTCGTATCTGTATGCGTTCGAAATCGCATTTGGAAAAATATTCTCCTTCTCGTAATTAGCAACACCAAGTGGAACTGATACCATATTCCACCCCAAATTATATTGGAACTTTTGCATTAAAAGATTATGAGGATAATTAGCAAAATCTTTATTTATTGCAATTGGATTTGAATTCAAATTAAGAGTGTATGCACGAGTACCTGCATTCGCACCATAAGTTGAGTAGGTTACACCGGGTGCAGCAACATGCGGAAATGATTGAGTCCAATTGTGGTACAAGCTTTCTTCGACAGTATAGGTTTGCGGTAATAAATCGCTGATGAAATAGTCTCCGTTTTCATCGGTTGTTGTTCTTCTTTGTAAAATACCATCTTTATAAACTTTAATTACCCAGCCTTGAAGCGTCGAATCGCCGACAGTCGAACTGTCTCGATCTAAATCGAGATAAACTTTTCCACTCACTGTTCCTCGGATAAACGGTTTGGCAAGTTCAGCCACCGTTGCAAGCATAAGTTGCGTCCCTTGGCGTATCAAACTTGGTTTCAGTTTATCGTAGGTATCGTTCACGGTATGATAATACGGATCGGCGCCGCCCCATATTTCTTCCACAGTTCCTTCGGCGATATCGAGTGCGTCGTAACCCGCTAATGCGAACGGACCGTAGTCGCTTGCACCTGTGTTGTCTATTACCGGCACAACGGTTAGTCCAATATTATACCGCTGATTATAAATTCCTGCAGAATCTACTAAGCGATTTAGTGTTTGATAACTTCCGGTAATCAACCGAGCCGTATCGGATGTCGTTGGATAACCAATCATATCGCCGTTCACTACACCGATAATATTCCTACCTTCATCACGAGCTTTAAATGCATAGAAGTCGCTGCCGAACATACCGTGCTCTTCTGCCGAAACGGCTATAAATCGTATTGTATTTTCAAAACCGAAATCTTTACACAAACGAGCAGCTTCCATAACCGCTGCAGTTCCGGTGCCATTATCATTCGCACCCGGTGCCGCAACATACGGATTGTTGCTGTAGGAATCGTAGTGAGCAACTATGATACATTCTTTTTCCGGCGAAACTGTTCCTGGTATTGTTGCAACGATGTTGCTCGAAGTGTGAATATATTGAGGTGGGAGTGATGATGTCCGACGCAACCAATTTAAACCACCGTCAGATGTTTTATACAAATTACCTGAAACTCCACAAACTGTAACAAGATTATTTGATGTTGCTTTAACATTAGTAAGTTTTGCATTCCAACCTAAGTGTGAGTACTGAACAGCCCAACTATCTCCCCCATTAGTTGTCTTTATAATAATACCAGCATAATCAACGACCCAACCTGTTTGCGAGTTAATAAATGATACACCCCGTAATGTATTTTCAACCCCAAGAGGTGCATATTGTTGAACCCAGTTTACACCGCCGTTTGTAGTCTTTAAAATTACCAATCCATCACCGACTATCCAACCATCTTGATTATTAATAAAACTAACAGCACGTAAATAAGTTGTAATTCCCGCCGGTGGTAATTGAGATGACCAAGAAATCCCACCATCAGTTGTCCGCAAAATTGTACCTGATGAACCGACTGTCCAGGCATTTAAAATATCCACAAATTGTAGTTCTCGTAAAGTTTGAGTTGTTCCAGAAAAAATGCTCGACCAATTGGTTCCTCCATTCGTTGTTCTAAAAATTCTGCCGCTTGCACCCACAATCAAACCAAGTTGATCATTCACAAAATTAACATCATACAGCGCAACCGCTTGTCCGCTGGTTTGAGAAATCCATCTTTCACCTCCATTTGTAGTTTTTAGAATAAGTCCGCTGTTACCAACTACCCAACCTATTTGACTATTTATAAAATCAACACCAAATAAGTGCAACCCCGTACCACTAATTTGCGAAAACCACGATTCACCCCCATCCGTAGTTTTTACAATCATCCCGTTGGTTCCAACTAGCCAGCCTGTGTTTTCATCCACAAAATCAATATCATAGATTGTAACAGTGTGTATTCCGAAAGTATAGGTATCGTATTCAGCCTGCAGTCCCCAGCTCACAAATTGATTGTAAATATAAACACCTGCAGAATCCTGTTGAGGAGTATATTCATAGCGTGTTCCAAAATTTTGGAGAGCTAATATTTGTTGCCTTAATGTGTCAGTCGATACCTTGTTCACCATCGTTTGGATGTGAGGATTTGCTACACCTACTTGCTTGCTGATTTGTGGTGAATGATAAACAGACTTAGGAACACTTAAAACTTTATAAACATATTCACCTGAACGAATGCTGGAAAAATCGCGCGACGAAATCTCTCCTACTACCGAATTCTCAGTTTGTGAAGTTATGCGAAATGTTGGAATTAATTCTTGGAGGTATTCGGCGGATTGTTCTGGCTTGAAAGCAATTTCGACAGTAAAATAATTTTTATCCTGCCCAAGAATTGTAGATAAAATTAGAATATTTATGAAAATTATAGAGCAAAACCGATTCAACATAACAGTGCCTTTCAGATTGTTATAGGTTAGACCTACGTAATTTTACTAATTCAACGACTTAAAAGCAAACTTATTTAAATATTTTTTGTAATCGCGCAGTTGCCTTGCACGATCTCTGCCCAATACGGACTGGTAGGCGAGAATATAAGTTTTAACACTCATTTGTGTTTTTCTTTTATTTTAACAAAAAGAGCCGACCCATCCGTCCCGAAAGCATTCGGGACAGATTGAATCGGCTCTTTATAACTTTCGATTTTTCTCCTTGCGTTAGCTCAGAAGTAATTGCCTCAATAGAAATTTTTTCATTGAAGCATTGACCCATTTTTCCATTGATTCATTTACACATTGAGTCTTTGA
>JASEGV010000046.1 GCA_030017895.1 Bacteroidota bacterium
AAATATACAAAAAAAAGTATTCAATAAGTCAATTTTTGGAACCGCCCTTAATTAACAATCATTAACAACTTTTACAGGAGATGTTATGCAAAAAGTATTTTTATTTACACAAAAACTTTTTTTGTGGGAATTTTTTTTGTATCCATAATGATTACATATTATGGATGCCAAACTGGTGATGAGCCATCATTATTAACCAACACAACGCCAACACAAAATCCGCCAACGTTGGAAAAAGCGAATTCACAAGGACTTGGTAATCAATATGTTCCAGGCGAAATTATTGTTAAATATCGTGCAGGGACACCAAGCAGCCAACGGGAAATAACACTTAAAAAAGTCGGCGGTACAGTAACCGAAAAAATCCGAACCCGTACAATGGAAAAATTTGGCGATAAAGAAGGTATTACATTAGTCCGCACTTCTATGCACGTTCCCGATGCTGTACACGCACTTCAAGGTCAGGCTGATGTCGAGTATGCCGAACCGAATTACATTTATTACCACACTGCAACATCGAACGACCCCTATTATACTAACGGATCTTTGTGGGGGATGTATGGAGATGCAACATCTCCGGCAAATCAATTCGGAAGTCAAGCCGGCGAGGCTTGGGCAGCAGGCAATGTAGGTTTAAATACGGTCATCGTTGGAATAATCGATGAGGGAATTATGATCACACATGAAGACCTTGTAGCAAATATTTGGGTGAATCCCTTTGATCCGAATGACGGAATTGATAACGATGGTAACGGTTATATTGATGATATCAACGGATGGGATTTCGTAAACAATGATAAAACTGTTTATGATGGCGCTTCAGACGACCATGGAACACACGTAGCCGGAACGATTGGAGCGATAGGTGGGAACGCTAAAGGAGTTGCAGGTATTTGTTGGAGTGTTAGAATAATTTCAGGGAAGTTCTTAGGGGCGGCCGGTGGGACCACAACAAATGCGATCAAAGCAGTCGATTATTTTACCGATCTCAAGACACGTCACGGGCTAAACATTCCTGCAACTAATAATTCATGGGGTGGCGGTGCTTTCTCGCAAGCCTTGCAAGATGCCATTGAACGCGCCAATCAAGCAAATATCCTATTTGTTGCCGCAGCCGGTAACAACGGTGCTAACAATGATGCAACGATAAGTTATCCATCCGGGTATCCGAATGCAAATATCATCGCAGTTGCTTCAATTACTTCAACTGGCACATTATCCAGTTTCTCGAACTATGGTGCAACAACTGTTGATCTTGGCGCTCCCGGCTCAAGCATCTTTTCAACAGTACCCAGCAAAAGTGGAAAGCTTTCTGCATATGCATCCTACAGCGGAACATCGATGGCAACACCTCACGTTACAGGAGGAGTTGCTTTATACGCGGCAACCCACGCAGGTGCATCTGCTGCAACTATTAAGAGTGCAATCCTCTCCAGCACAGTTCCAACCAGTTCTTTGTCCGGTAAATGTGTAACCGGTGGAAGATTAAATGTTAGTGGTTTTTAATTAAAATCTAATTTTTATTTTTTTTAAACTAAGCCCGAGTGAATAATTCGGGCTTTTTCCTGTTTTCCGCAATGCAGCACCCTAAAAGTTTTTAAGAATAATACGATATAACTCTGATTGTTCGTCATCCATCTTTAAGAGTATGGATTTATGGTGTTGCGATTCGGGTAGCACAATATTGATTTGATAAATATTGTGTGTTAACTCGGCTGCCCTTTTAAGGCTTATTGCGGACTTTTCTTTCTTCAAGATTCTTTCCAACTCTTTATAGACCGTGTAAGCGCTAAAGGCAACACAAATGTGTCCGTCAATTCTGTTTTTTAAGCGATGATAAATCGGGCGTATGCGAAAATCGGTTTTAGATAATTTGTTTGGGCTTTAATTTGGTATTAGTAATGTAGCCTTTCAATTTTCCCGCTTTAAGATTTTTTTCTAATCGATTTAATCCTCTTCGTCGACTATGGGCATCTTTTGCCGCTCGTTTTGCCGAATATGCTGCAATAAGTCGTGTATGCTCATCTTTGTTAATTCTAATCGAATGTCCATCAAACCATTTTTCCGTCAATATCTTCTGTTTGTTTTTTTTCGTTTCATTCTTTATTCGTGCGCCTATGATATATGTATATCCTTTTGATTGAAGTGAACGAATATTTTCTTGTGTTAATAACCCCGCATCAGCTATAACAATTGGTTTGTTCAAACTAAACCGCTTTTCAAATTTATCAAGTGTAGGGATCAAAGTATGCCCCTCGAATATGTTGCCTTCAAAAATATCATAACCTATCGGATAACCTTCTACGCTAACTAATAGTCCCAAGTAAATTTGCGGATGTTGGTGTTTTCCCTCTTTTGAAAATCCCATCTTTCGTAAATCATCTTCTGTTTTTAGTTTACTGCCCGGATGATACAATCTCGTTATTACCAAATGTCGAAACAGATCTTCTTTTGATGCATCCGATGTATCATTTTAAAGGGCACGCACATACGGAATTATACAATTATTCTATTAGCAATTGACCATTGACCATTGACCATTAGTTTACTGCTTCTTCCACTCATAGACCTCATATCCATCCACAACTTCGGTGGTTGGAAGAAAACCATCGCGAGTAGCGAGCGGCTCAATTGATGGCTTAGCAATCCAAATTGAATTCGGTTTCGCATGTTTTTGGAAATGCCCTGCAATATCAATTACACGGTCGGCAATTTCTTCGAGTGGTAAGTTTGGGTTGTAATAAACAAATCCCGAATTCACTCCACCCCTCACAACAAAATCGCGCTTCATAGTTTTTATATTTTTGTTGAACGCTTCAAGTCCAATAATAACCTGCCGTCCTGCAGTAACAGCTTGATCGACACGTTCGAAACACGACATAACTCCATCAGGTGTCCATGTAGTTTTTAAAACATTATTTGTAAGTAACACGCCATCAACAAAACGTTTAAATTCTCTGAAATCATGCTCAACAAAAGCTTTTTCTTCCCCCTCTTTCATTTTTGTAGATTCAACTACATCAATCGAGAGAAAAGCTAAATCTCTTCCCATAGCATCTAATTTTTTCTTTGTTTCGATAAACTGTTTTAATATTTCTTCCCTCTCCTTGGGCTTTGCTTTTTCCAAATTATTCAAAGTTTGGTCTAATTTATTTGTGATGGCCGAACCTTCTTTAATATGCTGTTGCGATTTCCAAAATTTATATTTTCGTTTGAAGTGTATAAAATAAACCTTTTCGCCCAACTTCTCTGAAAAACTTCTGGATGAGCTTTTAAAAATTAACGCACCAATAATAATAATCCAAATTCCCACCTCGTTCCCCTTTATTTTTGTCGGCACTTGCTGACGCAACAGAGTGGTTGCTGTATCAGCAGACTTTGCGATGAACTGGAACATCGGATATTGTTTTGCTCGATCAATATATGGAATAACAACGGCAGCGATTGCAAATATAATTATGAAGGTGAGAAGGTATGAAACTATTTTAAAAAAATGTGAACCCATCATCATCATAATTTCTGTAATACCATATCTTAATTTAATTCCGCTTATCGTATAATCGAGTTGTTCCGTTGCTATAGCTTTAATCTTCGACATTTTGCTGCCTTTCAAGGTTTCATTAAGATTTCAATATGTTTTTGAACACTTTTACTCAAAGCGTTTAAATTGTAACCACCTTCCAAAACTGATACAATTTTATTGTCGGAATATTTCAAGGCAACTTCTACTAATAATTCAGTAAATAGACCGAACGAATTTTCAGTGAGATTGATATTGGCAAGTGGATCATCTTGATGAGCATCGAATCCTGCCGAAATCAGAATCAGTTCTGGTTGGTAGGTATCCAATACAGGAACGATTTCGGTTTTGAATGTTTGCAAGTAATCGGCTTCGCTGCTACCTGCTTTCATCGGGCAGTTTAGAGTAAAACCTTCGCCCTTACCGGCGCCTCGTTCCGACTTCGCACCTGTTCCTGGATAAAAAGGGTATTGATGTGTACTGATATAAAAAACAGAGGGGTCGTTGTAAAATATTTCCTGTGTACCGTTTCCGTGATGAACATCCCAATCGACTATTGCAACATTTCGGACATTAAATTTTTCTTGTGCATACCGAGCTGCGATTGCAACGTTGTTGAAGAGGCAAAACCCCATCGGAGTATTGGTTTCAGCATGGTGTCCCGGTGGTCGGATGGCGCAAAAAGCATTTGTTAATACACCGCTGCACACAGCATCGACTGCTGCGACAACTCCGCCAGCTGCAAGAATAGCGACGCTGTATGAGTTCGAGGAAACCGTCGTATCACCCTGATCGAGAAACAAATTCCCCGACTCACCTGCTTGCTCGCATCTCTCTTTCACGTATTTAATATGCTGCGAAGAATGGACAAGCCGGATTGTTTCGGTTGGTGCAGAATCGATGAAAAGATGTTGAAGATTATTCCACACGCCTGTAGTTTGTAATTGCGATACAATCGCTTTTAATCTATCAGGTTTTTCAGGATGACCGACGCCTGTGTGGTGTAGTAAAAATTGATCGTGATAAACAAAACCGGTTTTCGACTTCGCGGGCAAAATGGTTACTCCTTCTCGTCTGTTTCGATTTCCTTCCAACATTTTGCAAATTCAGTGAGCCGCTTATCTACTAAATGATGAATAGTTCCTTTTGGATATTCTCCGTTTTTTAATTTTTTACCCCCCGGAATACCTGTTAATAATTCAATTCCTTCATCAATTGTTTTGATAGCATAAACGTGGAACTTCCCCTTCTTGATTTCCTCAATTACATCGTGCCGTAGCATTAAATCACCAATATTTTGAAAAGGAATTAGAACTCCATGTTTACTGGTTAACCCGCGAGCTTTGCAAATATCGAAGAAGCCTTCGATTTTTTCATTAATCCCGCCTATCGGTTGGATTTCGCCGCGTTGATTCACAGAACCGGTTACAGCGATGTCTTGGCGTAACGGGATTCCGGCTAAACTTGAAAGAATTGCATAAATTTCAGCCGATGAAGCACTATCGCCATCAACACCACCGTACGATTGCTCGAAAGCTACGCTTGCACTCATTACGAGTGGTTTGTTTTGAGCATAATTACTGCGTAAGTAACCACTCAAAATATACACGCCTTTGTTGTGCGTAGGTCCGCTCAGTTCGGCTTCTCTCTCGATGTTGATTACGCCTGCTTTACCCATCGCAGTAGTAACTGTAATTCGTGACGGTTTTCCAAAAGCATATTCTCCAAAGTCATAAACCGATAATCCGTTTACTTGACCGACAACTGAACCTTTGCTGTCAATTAATATAGTTCCGTCAAGGATCATTTCCTGAATTTTTTCCTCGATCATTTTTAAACGGAAAGCTTTTTCGTCTAATGCTTTGCGAACGTGTTTGACTGTAATCCTTTCAGTTTTATCTTTCATCGCCCAGTAATTCGATTCACGCAAAACATCGGCAACTAAATTAAATCTGGTGGACAGTTTCTTCTGTCTCCCCGCTAACCTCACACCATATTCGATTACTTCGCAAATAGCAGATTTATCGAGCGCTTTGAGTTTTTCTTCGTCGCTAATCATCTTAATGAAATTCAAATAATTGTTGATGGAAGATTTGTTCTTTTCCATCACTACATCAAAATCGGCACGAACTTTAAATATTTTCTTGAAATCATCATCAGCATCATACAGTACGCTATAAATGTAGGCATCGCCTATCATCACCACCTTAACATCTAATTTTATTGGTTGCGGCTTTAACGCAGATGTAGCCCCGAAGACACCGGTTTCAACAGATTGAATTTCCAAATGCTGATTACGCAGCGTTCGTTTCAGTGTTTGCCAAACACTCGGTTCGATAAGAGTATCGAGAGCATTTAAAATTAAGTAACCTCCGTTTGCTTTTAATAACGAACCGGCTTTAATCATAGTAAAATTTGAACGCCACACACCGTTTTTATCCACTTCACGCTCAATTGTTCCGAATATATTTTTATACCGTGGATTTGTTTCTATTATTATCGGGGCTCCTTCAGTTTTAGAATTATCGACAATCACATTTACTCTGAATTCGATGAACTCGTCTTCTTCAGGTGGCGATTGGTCTCCCGGCATAACCGGCTGAGATGGAGGATGCGGATTGAAGCGATTTAAATTCGATAATATATTCTCTTCAAGATTTTCCATAAAACCGAACAGCTTATCGCAGGAAAATTTTTTACAAATCTTATCTACGTGTTCCCGGACAATCGGTAAAACCGATTTGACGCCTAATTCATCTATCGATTCATTAAGTTTGCGTTCGATGTTCCGCATCTCGCGCATGATAATTTCCATTTGCGATTCAAGATTACGGCGTCCATGATATAGTTCCTCTACACGTTCACGTGTAATTTCGCCTTGTTGAATCATCGTATCGATTTGTTCGAAATTGACCGACACATCGTTGATAACAGGTACGACATCGGGTCTCATAGTAGTGCCAACTTGAACCTGAACAACTTCGAAACCTTTTGCCTTAACTTTTTTTTCGAATTCTTTCAGGACAGTCCGTTGCCGGCTTTGAAAGTGTTCTAAAATTCTTTTCCGCTCCTCCTGATACCGTTTGCTCTCGAACACCGCGGGTATATCTCTTAACATGTCATCGAGAAAATCAGCCATCTCTTTTTTTAAAGCACTCCCCTCGCCGGCTTTTATTTGTACAAGAATCGGTTGATCAGGATTATCGAAATTATGAAGATAACAGAAATCGGAAAGATCTGTTTTCTTAGCTTCAAATTCTTTTAGAAGTCGTTTGATCGTGGTAGTTCTTCCGGTACCTGAGAATCCAGCAACAAAAACATTATAACCGAAATGCTTCATCTCCAAACCTAAGCGTAAAGCTCTTAATGCACGTTCTTGTCCGATAATTTCCTTCGATGGAAGAATTTCCTCAAATGAATTGAATTTTAATTTACTTATATCAAACCGCCAGCGCAATTTACTGACCGGAACTTCGATTTTCTTTTGAATATTTTTCATATCAGTACTCTTTCCGATTAATGTACATATTAAGAAGTAAACCAACCATCAACATTGTTGACAGCAGGAACGAGCCGCCGTAACTTAAAAGAGGAAGCGGAACTCCGATGACCGGCATTATTCCCATTACCATTCCAATGTTAATTAAAATATGAGCCGTAAAAATTGAAACAACACCCATTGTAACCAAACTTGCATATCTGCTCTTAGCTGTCGAAGCAACGTTAATACTTCTAAAGAGAATATAAGCAAAGAGAATTAAAATTAAAATTGAACCTACGAAACCAAACTCCTCTGCCGGAACGCAGTAAATAAAATCAGTCCATTGAGCCGGTATAAAATTCAATTGCGTTTGACTTCCTTCCAAAAAACCTTTCCCGAAGACACCCCCTGAACCAATAGCAACTTTCGATTGAATTACGTTATAACCAGACCCTAATGGATCGGCTTCGGGATTTAAAAACGCATCGATTCGTTTTTGTTGGTAAGGAGCTAACTTGCCATATATAAACTGTACTGAAACCCCAACTAACACAGTTATCGAAAAAATAATTGCAGAAATTAATTTATTTTCTTTTAACACAAAGAAAGTAATTAAAAGCGCTGCAAGAACGATCAAGAAAGGAGTTATTCCAAACAAAGCAGCAACTGCCGCTGCTGCGGGGGAAATTATTATCAGCAGCAAAGTCAACGATGCACCTGCCCAGTACAAAACCGGAATAAGCATCAAAATATATATGATTGCAGTACCCACATCCGGTTGACGGATGATTAGTACAACTGGTATTAAAACTATTAAGAGTGCAACGATTAGATTTTTAAATCGGGACAAATTTATTTTTTTATCCGAAAGATAAGTAGCAAGCGCCAGTACACATGTTACTTTTACAAACTCCGAAGGTTGAAGTCCGAATGTCCCGAAGCCAAACCAGCTTTTAGAACCCGCCACAGTTTTTCCAAAAATCAACACAGCTATTAACATTAAAATGGAAAAAATATACAGTGGATATGAAAGCAACTGCAACGTCCGGAAAGGAACGAACATCACAACTAACATAGCAACCAAGCCGATACCCGCCCAAATTAGCTGTCGGTTAAAGAAATCGGAAGCGCCTGCATCATAAGTCGCTGAATAGATTGAGCCAAGTCCGATGAGAACTAATAGCAGAGTAGAAATCAGAATACCAAAATTAATATTTTCAGAAAACCAGTTTTGCATAATCAGTCGCGAATTTGTTCCGTTTCAGTTTTGGGTAAAATAAGTTTAGGTTGATTCAGTTTGTTACGTATAATTTCGCCGTATAAAAACTGCTCGATACAAAGTCCGGCAATTGGGGCAGCGAAAACGCCGCCATAGCCGACATTCTCGACTAAAACGCAAATAGCGATTTTCGGATTCTCGTATGGTGCAAAACCGATAAACCAAGCGTGGTCTTTGCCGTGTGGATTCTGAGCAGTACCGGTTTTTCCGGCTACATTTATACCGGGAACACGAGCTGAAGCACCCGTTCCACCGGAAACATTAACTGCGCGGTACAATCCTTCACGAACTGATTTCCAAACTTCCTTCTTCAAATTTATCTGTCGCATCTCAGTTTGAATTTTAATATTTTTTTTATTTTCTTTTTCTTTAATCTTATCAACTACATGCGGTTTATAATATTTGCCTTCGTTTGCAAGCACCATTGCATAAGCGGCTAACTGAAGCGGTGAAACACCCAGCTCTCCTTGTCCAATCCCTAAGCTGACCAAATAACCTTGTGTCCATCTTCCTTTGCCGTAGCGTCGATTGTAATATTCTTCGGATGGAAGAAGCCCTGAATTTTCCTCAAGTATATCAATACCTGTTGGTGTACCAAAACCAAATTGCTTTCCATATCTCGACCAAGTTGGCAATCCGGTTTTTAACATTAGTTGATAAAAGAAAACATTGCACGAACGTTGAATAGCTTCAACTACATTAGTTGGCCCGTGAACGTGCATATCTTTGAAAACTTTATTACCAAAAGTAAAGCTACCACGGCAGTTTACCCTCCAGTTTTCGTCGATGATGCCTTCTTGCAATGCGGCTAAAGCTAATAACATTTTAAAAGTCGAACCGGGGGGATAATTTGTTAAAGTCGCTCGATTGAAAAGTGGTTTGGTAGGGTCAGTATTTAATTGTTGCCACACGTTTAACGGTGTAACACCGCTAAGCAATTCGGGATTAAAATCTGGTTTACTAACTAATGCAATAATTCCTCCGTCGTTGGGATCGATTGCAACAACCGCACCCCTTTTATCGGAGAGCAGCGACTCTGCTAAAGCCTGAACTTTTATATCGAGAGTTAATTCAAGATCGTCTCCTTCAACAGGTTGGATATCACTTTTTCCATCGTTATAGTTGCCAATAATTTTACCTTCTGCATCGACAGTAATTAACTCGAAACCTTTTTTACCGCGTAAATATTTTTCGTATCCGGCTTCAAGTCCCGATGCGCCTATTATATCACCCTGCCGATAGAATTCTCCCAATTTTTGTAATTGAGATTCTGTTATTTCTTTAATATATCCGAGCAAATGTGAACCATGAGCTTTAGTAGGATAATACCTTTTTGGTTCGAACTGGTATTCGACACCTTTGAGTTGTCCGCTATATTCCTCTACGAATGAAAGAGTTTGGAAATCAACATCACGTTTAATTTTTACGGGTGAAAATCGATTATATTTTTTTCCCTTTTCTATCCGTTCACGAACTTCTCCCTTTTCCATTTTTAATATTTCAGTTAGAAGTTCAAGATTCTTATTTTCAAATTCGACCGGTGTAACTGTAACATTGTAAGCGGGCCGGTTATCTACTACCAAAATTCCATTCCTGTCGTACATATAACCTCTCAGAGGAGCGACAGCCACATTGCGGATAGCGTTTTCAGACGACATTTTACCATATTTTTCGCTATATAAAAATTGTAATTGTATTAAGCGACCTAAGAAAACTAAAAAAACAATTCCAAGTATAACATAAAATACATTTTTTCGTGAATGATATGTAACATTTTCAGTCATCTTATAAAAGAATACTTTCTCATAAATATAAACACCGGCATCAAACTAATAGTTGTAGTGTAAAGAGCAGTAATTCCACCAATCATAACAATCGACCTGAAAGTGTTTAACTCGCTTCCCTGAAGATATATCAGATAATAAAATAAATTATGCAATAAAGCAGTGAGTAACACAATCAACAAAAAACGATAACTGCCGAGTGTAATTTCAGTTTTATTCTCGTTATAGAAATAACCTGCCACAAATCCACTGACCGATTTACTGAGTGAAGAAAGCCCGATTACACCACCGGTTGCTAAATCGTAAAGAAGCCCGATTGCAAATCCGAACAGAGTGCTCTCAACCTGTCCGTAACGGATAGCAATCAGCACTATCCAAATAAGTAAAAAGTCGGGAGAAATACTTCGGATGGAAATTATATTAGCGACCGTAGTTTGGAGAACGATAAAAATGATTGAGATGAAAATAAATTTAAGATATCTTCCCATTATTTTTTTCGTTCCAAAAATTTATTTTCTAAATTCACCCGTTCTGTATCAACAATGGAGGTGATAACAAAAACCTGTTCGAGCCGTGTAAAGTCAACGCTCGGTTCTAATAAAATATCTTTGAACAAAGTAATTGGATTTTCAATAACCGAAGCTACGACACCTACTTTGATATCAGGTGGAAATATTTTACTATACTCAGATGTGATCGCACCGTCGCCAATTTTTACATCCTGTTTTTTTGATACGTTTTTCATCATCAATCTATCACTGCCATCCCATGCTAAAATACCATCTACCCGGCTCCGTTGAATTTTTACACTCGTGCGGAAATCTTTATTCAATAAAAGTTGAACGATAGAATAATTTGTACTTACTGCTACTACCCTTCCGACGATACCTTGTTCACAAACAACAGGCATATCTATATTTACATTATTATTCTTACCGACATTCAGAGTTATTGTATTCCGCTGCAAGTGAAGCGTTTTCCCTATTACGTCGGCTGCAACAAATTTGTATTTAATTTTTTCTTTAAAACCTAACAATTCGCGTAGGCTGACGTTTTCCAATTTTGACTCACGAAGCCGGCTGGTTTCATCGAGAAGTGTAACATTTAATTTACGGAGCACTTCATTTTCCCTCTGTAATTCAAATATATTAGGCACCATCGCTAATGTATTTTGTATTATTCCTATCGTGGCAACTGTGTACGAACGGATTGCTTTTAATTGTGGATTATCGTTTAAGGTGAGTAAAATTATAGAGAGCAAAACAAGAAGTGTAAGAATAAAATATTCTTTAAATTCTATCAGTAATGTTAAAATTCTTTGCATTAAAATTTATGTTAGTACCTCCGTTGTTTGATTAGAACTCTCGAGTAGTGGTTGAGATTTTCTAATACTTTGCCTGTTCCCCGAACAACTGCAGTCAGCGGGTCTTCGCAAACGTGAACCGGTAAACTTGTTTCAAGGCGTATTCTTTCGTCAAGCCCTTTCAACAATGCACCGCCGCCCGACAGCATAATACCACGATCTAAAATATCGGCAGCGAGTTCCGGTTGAGTGCGTTCGAGAGTTAATTTAACCGCATCTACAATTTGTTGAACAGATTCATTTAAGGCTTCACGTATTTCTACTGACGAACCATCTGTTGTTTTAGGGATACCGTTAACAAGGTCACGACCTTTGACCTGAATTGTGATTTCCTCCTCTAACGGCATAGCCGAACCTACTTCACACTTTATTGCCTCGGCTGTTCGTTCACCAATAAGAATGTTATGGTTCTTTTTAAAAAATTGAATTATTGCATTGTTCATTTCATCACCTGCGATGCGAACTGATTCTTCGTTTACAATTCCTGATAGTGCTATAACAGCGATTTCAGTAGTTCCCCCTCCGATATCAACGATCATATTCCCAACGGGGGCATCGACATCGAGCCCGACACCGATAGCAGCGGCCATCGGTTCGGCAAGCAGGTGAACTTCTTTGGCACCGGCGTGTTCGGCAGAATCGCGGACGGCACGTTTTTCAACTTCAGTAACTCCGCTTGGAACGCAAATAACAATCCGCCTGCTCGGCAGCCAACTTGAATGAATTTTTTTTATGAATTCACGAAGCATTCCTTCGGCAATTTCAAAGTCGGCAATTACACCGTCTCTCATCGGTCTGATAGTTCTGATATCGCGGTGTGTCCTTCCTAACATTTCACGGGCTTCGTTGCCAATTGCAACAATCTTCTTTGTGTTTCTATCGAAGGCAACTATTGAAGGCTCGTTTAATACGACACCTTTACCTTTCATAAATATTAAAGTATTTGCAGTTCCTAAATCAATTGCAAGATCGGCAGAGAAAAACGAAAATATTCCCATTGTTATATTTCTTTAAAATTTTTAGTTAGTGTTAATTAATGTTTAAAATGACGAATGCCGGTGAATACCATTGTCATATTTTTATCATTAGCGATCTTAATCACTTCGGCATCGCGTATTGAACCACCGGGTTGAATCACCGCTGTAACGCCGGCTTTGAATGCTTCCTTGACGGCGTCCGGAAAAGGGAAAAAGCCATCCGATGCCATTGCAGTTCCTTTAGTTTCTAATTTTGCTTTTTTAGATTTTAGTATAGCAAATTTTGTGGAATCGACACGCGACATCTGTCCGGCGCCAACACCGATTGTCCTGTCCGTAGTCGAAAGAACGATGGCATTCGATTTTAAATGTTTAACCACGCGCCAGCCATAAAGCATTGCATCAAATTCCGCATTAGTCGGTTGACGGTTTGTAACGACTTTGAATCGATCTTTGTTCAGTTTTTCTCTATCGAATTCCTGAACCAATAAACCGCCTGCAATTTTTTTGATATTCAATTCTTCATCAATCGATTTGATATACCTTATCAAACGTCTGTCTTTTTTTCTTCGCATAAATTCCAATACTTCAGGATCGAAAGCGGGTGCGATTATTACTTCAGTAAAAAGATCGTTCAATAAATTTGCAGTTTTATAATCGAGAATTCTGTTGAATACAATCACACCGCCAAACGCAGCTTTTGGGTCAGTAGCGAGCGCTTTGTTATAAGCTTCAACAAGCTGACCGTCGGAACCAACACCGCAAGGATTAGTATGCTTAATAATTGCAGCAGTCGGTTCTTCGAACTCATCGACCAATTCCACCGCGGCTTCAATATCTACGATGTTGTTGAATGACAACTCTTTGCCGTGAATTTTTTCGAAGTAGTTATAGAAATCACCGTAGAGAGCTGCTGCTTGGTGTGGATTTTCGCCGTAACGGAGTTCGCTTACTTTTCTTAAAACAATCGAAAGTGTTTCAGGCATTTTCGATTTTTTTTCACCGTGCGCAGCATAATATTTAGCAATCATTGCATCGTAGCGGGCAGTATGTTGAAATACTTCCTGAGCTAATTCGAAACGTGTCGCTAAACTTATGCAGCCATTATATTTCTCCATTTCTTCAAGGATACTATGATACCGAATAGGATTAACAACGGCAGTTTTGAATTTAAAATTTTTTGCAGCGGCACGCAGCATCGTCGGTCCGCCAACATCGATCTGTTCGATAGCTTCGGGAAATGTGATATTCGGTTGCGCCACTGTTTTTTCAAAGGGGTATAAATTTACGACTATCAAATCGATCGGTTCTATGCTCAATTCAGTCAACTCTTTTTGATGCACAGGGTTATCGGCGACTGCCAACAGTGCGGCATGAATTTTAGGATTCAACGTTTTTACTCTGCCATCCAAAATTTCTGGAAAACCTGTAATTTCGGAAACCGATTTAGCCGGAATACCTTCTGCTTGTAAAGTCTTCAACGTCCCGCCTGTCGAAATTATCTCGACCTTCCATTTCAGTAATTTTTTGGCAAAATCGGTAATACCGGTTTTTTCGGATACGCTAATCAGTACCCTCTTTATTTTTACTAAATTATTATTTTCCATTATGGTGAATTTTTATTTTTCCATTTGTAATTTCAACTTTACCTTCGGCAAACAACCTGACTGCTTGAGGTAATATTCTATGTTCAATCTCTAACACTTTGGCAGCGAGCGTTTCTGATGTTTCGTTTTCAACCAAAGCAATTCTTTCCTGTAATACAATTGAACCATTATCATATTTCTCGTCCACGATGTGAACAGTTGCTCCGGAATATTTTTCGCCGCTTGCAATTACTGCATCGTGAACAAACCTGCCATACATCCCTTTACCGCCGAACTGCGGAAGCAATGCAGGATGAATGTTAATAATTCTATTTTGAAACTTCTTGATGATTGAGACATCAAGAAGTTTCATATAACCTGCAAGAACAATAAAATTTACTTCACACTGCAAAAGCACATTCAATATGGTGTTGTCAAATTCGGCACCAGTAGAAAATTGTTTTCGCGAAATGTGATGAGCAGAAATATTTTTGTTTTTTGCAATCTTCAACACGCCGGCATCCGAATTATTGCTTATCAAGCAAACAACCTCAGCATCCTTGATTAAACCGCTTTCAATAGATTCGAGCAACGCTTGAAAATTCGATCCTCTGCCGGATGCCAACACCGCTATTTTAAGTTTGTCTGCCAAATTGACAATTCAATTTTCTGATACAAATTTAACGATAATTTAACGAATAATCAAAAATCTGTTACTGCACTTTCTAAGAATGATATTTCGTTCTTTTTAGTATCTAATTTTACATTAATTCCATACGGAATAGTAATCGAATTCGGGATGTGTCCAAATTTTATATCCATAATAATTGGAATATTTTTAAGAACCGATTTAAATATTTCCTCTAATTTTAATGAAGGTTTATCCTTCTCGGGAAGGCAAGTTGAAAAATCGCCTAATATTACTCCTGAAAGATTATCCAGCAAGTCCGCTAAATTTAGTTGATGCAACATCCTATCGATTCGGTATGGACGTTCGTCTATATCTTCAAAAATTAAAATTGAATTTATAAAAGAGGGTAGATACGATGTCCCTGCTAATGCTGCAATAACAGAAAGATTACCACCAATAATTTTGCCGGCAACTTTTCCGTGCGTTAATACCTTCAGCGTTTGATTTTCAAATAAATTAATAACTCCCATAGGATTTGGAGAAGTTAAACATTTCCAAAAATGTTCTTCAGAATCTGCAGATAATTTTTTCGATAAATCTGTAACTAACATTGGTCCTGCAAAAGTGATCAACCCTGTTTTTTTAAGAATTGCAAGTTGTAACGCTGTAATGTCGCTATAACCGACAAATATTTTGGGATTTCGTTTGATGATGTCATAATCTATCTGCTCAAGAATGCGATGCGAACCATAACCGCCACGAGTACAAAAAATAGCTTTGATTTTTTTATCACTAAAGAAATTATTTATATCACTCGCTCGACCTTTATCAGTTCCAGCCAAGTAACCTAATTTATCATTAATATGTTTTCCAATTACGAGTTTATAACCAAGTTGTTCTAAATATCTTATTCCTCTATTAAGTTTATCATTTGAACTATGAGGACTTGCCGGTGCAACAATACCGATAGTATCCCCCTTTTTGAGAGCTTTAGGTTTTACAATAGTCATAATTATTTTTATTGAAACATAAAAATAATTCAATGCAAAATCAAAGTTTTGCAGTTTCTCCTGCTTTTTACTAAATTGAACTCAATAATTCATTACTTTAAAACTAACTATTGGAGGAACAAATGTTATTTATATTTTTAATCATCGTAGCTATAGTAGCTTTTATTACTTGGAAAAACTCGAGTCGAAAATTTAAAACTGAAGGCAACAAAGTTTATCAAGGTAGCGCGGGAATCGCACAAATAGTAACAGCGGTAGCTTTTATTCTGGCAATTACACAAATATTTACTGTTATCCCAGCAGGTAATGTCGGTGTTGTTGATTTCTTGGGAAATGTATCAGAAAACACCCTAAAAGCAGGTGTAAATTTTGTAAATCCACTTGCACGTGTAATCAAAATGTCAATCAAAACTCAAGAAATAAAAGAACGGATGGAGGTTCCGTCGAAGGAGGGTTTAGCGGTAGGTTTAGAAATTAGTGCACTCTTCCATTTAAACCCAGATAAAGCTGCTGAAGTTTATAAAACAGTCGGTGAAAATTACGTTGGAATAATATTAGAACCACAATTCCGTTCTGTAACCCGTGGAGTTACGGCTGGCTATGAAGCAAAGGCACTTTATACATCAGAGCGGGAAATTCTTGGACAACAGATCACTGCAGGATTACAAAATTTAGTAGCCCCACGAGGAATCACAATTGAAGTAACTCCGTTAAGGCAAGTTGTACTTCCTGCCGGTTTGACTGCGGCGATCGAGGAAAAGCTCCGCGCAGAACAAGAAAGTCAACGCATGCAGTGGGTGTTAACTAAAGAAAAACAGGAAGCCGACCGAAAAGCTATCGAAGCTCAGGGTATTTCCAATTTTCAAAAAATTGTTGCCCAAGGTATAAGCGACCCGTTATTGAGATGGAAAGGAATCGAAGCTACAATGAAAATTGCAGAATCGAATAATTCAAAAATCGTGATTATCGGCAGCGGTAAAGACGGACTCCCAATAATTTTAGATACAAAGTAACGGTTTACAAACCGATTGTGGAAATATAATCGTCGATATCGTAGCGCTTGTTTTCATCTTCAAAGATGGGCAGCAGTTTCGATTTTTTATATTTTAACAGTAGTGGTATAGCAACAAGAGCTGCCAGAAGGGCTGTGATAGTGATGGTTTTCATAAGCGACCTCATTTTTATTGGATGCAGATTAGTATTTCGGATTCTACCAGTTCCATATAAACGATGGTAAAATAATGTTGGTTTTCTAATTCCTGAATTAGAATTTGCTCCCAATCTTTTTTGACTTGTTTGGGAATGGGCGAAAAGTAATATTTTATTTTGTCCATATTATTATTCCTGCCCCAATAAAATAATATTTAACTACATGCACTGTGTCAACAGTCACCAATAAAACTAAAAAAGCCGACTCGAATAATAGTCGGCTTTTTCGCTCTGAATTATAACTTCAGATTTTTAAAAGCTCTGACACAAATCACATTCTGACGATGACGTCAAAATTCAATCAGTGGTTATGACCTTCCGAGTCTTCTTTCTTAGTTTTACCCTGAATTTTATCGAGTTGCTCGGGTGTAAACTCGCTCCCCTCTTCCATAACGACACCTGTGGCTGTGAACATAACAACTTTTTGGTCGCCCTTTATTTTATCAATAAATTCTGCCGGTTCTCCTGCTTCCTCAAGCCAATGTTTGTAAGTTGCTTCCTTAACAGTTTCGCGATTTACTTTTCCTTGGATTTTTACTTTCTTCCCTTTTGAATCATAAGGGACAAAGAAACTATACCCTTCGAATTTAACACGCATCATCTCTTTGCCGTCGGATATCTCCATCCAGCAACCTTTGGTTTGACAAACTGAAACGACAGTACCTTCAATAAGTATTTCTTTGTTTTTGAATTTTCCTGGATTACTTACAGCATCTTTGAATTTAGTTATTTTTTTAGCAGTTAAATCTTTACCATAATTTTTTGATGGTTTATCATCTGCAAAAGATAAGAAAGATGCAAATAATGATATTATGATTGTGATAATTAAGATTGATTTTGTTTTCATGAACTATTCCTTTTAATTTTGTTTATGATTATTTGTGTGAATTTAAAAAATACTTCTCTAATCACTTCGTGTTGTGAATGAGAATGTGTAAGGATTTTGCAATTGGTCTTGAGTTTTTGACCGTAACGACGTACTTATTGTTACAGTGTAGGTTGTATTCGGTGCATAAAGTTGATCTCGATAAAACGAGAATGAATTATAGTAGTAAGAAAAATAACCACTAACTGCCGGAGATATTGTAAAACTCTGACGCACAGTTGAGGTATCTATAGGTAAACTGAATCCGCAGGAAATTGGAGTACTTCGATCAACATTTATCTGCCCCCCATATGGACTGTTATAATAAATTCTAAACGGTCGAGTTTTAAATTTAATTTTTATCTCGTTAGGTAAAACATTATTAAATATATCCTTTAATGACTTTGTGAATGTAATCTCATACCAAGTACTTGCTTTAAATCCATTCTGAGGAACAAATGCTACGAAACGGTTTGGGAAATAATCAAATTGCCATCTGCCAAGAACGGATGGCGAAATTGTTACAGATGATTTTAATGAATTTGAATCAATTTCTGAATTAAATTCAAATCTTACTATGGTCGGATTATAATATGCCGAATCTCCATTCTTAGGTTCCGATTCTATAAGTCGCAATTTTGGTTCGGGAATTAAAACCTTTTTGTAGTCTTCAGAGAGATTTAGATTTGTTACATCCCGGACACTTTTATCCACTATTATCAAATACTGTTTTGCAACTTTAAAATTTCCGTAAATAGGCCATTCAAAAGTTTGTCCGTCCGCCGAATATGCGCCATAAGTGCTTAACTGCGGATAATCATTCTCAGTGGAGGAAATTGTAACATTAGGTATCACCGAATAACTGACCATAATCTTATTAAAACTGATGAGCAACCGACCTGGTCTATAACCAACTGGTAATGAATCATTTTGCTTACCAGGTAACATGTTCCACCGACCATATGGTCGAGGAGAATCGATCCAAACCCATATAACCTTTGGTTGAATCGAAGGATTTGTTGGATCATCTCTGTAATCCTGTGACAATTCTTGCGGGCCTTCTTTGCAAGATAAAAACAGAAACGTAAATATGAAACACAGAACTAAATTCATACTTTTCATACGACACCTCTTCTTTGGTTATTATGGTGATAATATATTGAGAAAATATCAAAAAACAAATCCCATAAAAACGAAAAACCCAGCCTCCAATTTCGGGAGGATGGGTTTTTGCGGGGCCGACCCCGTAAATTTCACTGCGTTCAATTAACGGGACAAGCGAGACTTCCCGATTCCGTTTCATTCGCTTTATCTCTCTTTCCCTTTTCAATGTCTCTCGTTTTGTACCATAACCTTCAGTATAAACTATGTTCCAGGGGCGCTTACTTTTTGTCGATCTACTCCATCCCATATTATGTCTTTCTAATCTCCACAATACATCCGGTGTTGAACCGATATACCCCATAAATTCAAAAACCCAGCTTCCGTTTCGGGAGGATGGGTTTTTGCGGGGCCGACCCCGTAAATTTCACTGCGTTCAATTAACGGGACAAGCGAGACTTCCCGATTCCGTTTCATTCGCTTTATCTCTCTTTCCCTTTTCAATGCCTCTCGTTTTGTACCATAACTTTCAGTATAAACTATTTTCCAGGGTCGCTTACTTTTTGTCGATCTACTTCATCCCATATTATGTCTTTCTAATCTCCACAATACATCCGGTGTTGAACCGATATACCCCATAAATTCAAAAACCCAGCTTCCGTTTCGGGAGGATGGGTTTTTGCGGGGCCGACGAGACTCGAACTCGCAACTTCCGCCGTGACAGGGCGGCGCTCTAACCAGTTGAACTACGGCCCCAATTTTAACACGATTAATATACAAATAATTCTATACACTTGCAAAAAATAACTGAAAAATTAACTTGCTTTTCTCATAAATAATAATTATAATTTTATGAGTTTAAGCTGCATAAACAACTTTATGGATATGAATAAATTTACAAAACATATCATAATCTTTATTGTTTTATTTTTCTATACTTTAGAAGGGGCAGCTTACGGTAATTATTCACTCAATTTAATCTTTGCAACATTTCTTGATTCCAAAGATTCCCCCGAAGTAAATAATTGTTCTCAGGATATCCGTCCGATTTGGACACAGAAGAAACATACACAGGAAAACAATCAACCAGCGCCACTCCAAATTTATTCTTCAACACTTCTATCTTATAAAAATATTTTAAATCATACTCCTTTATGGATTTGTGAATTCGGGTTAATATCTTCTGAATATTTTTTTGAAAATAAAGACCGTTCGCCACCACTTTCCTGACGTTATTTAAATAATTAATTTCCTAGTAATTAGTTGCACTATGAACATTTCAATCAAAAATTATAAAATGAGGTTACTATGAAAACTTATTCGACACTGCTTAAAATATTTATTACCAAGGGAAGGGAGCATTTCATTAATATTCTCTATTTCGTACTAGCTAGTATCTTATTATCTACACATTCACAAGCCTCCTATCAAGAACAAACAAATTCTCTGCGCGAACGTGCAATGAAAGCTAATCAGCAACTTCGCGATTATAAACAGAGAATCGCGAACGAAGCTAAAAAAGAAAATCTTTATAAACAATCATCCTCACCAAACAAGGTTGGAATTCAGATCGACTTAAACTATAAAACCTCTTCCAATATAATCTTTTACGACAACATGGAAGGAGGTATTGGCGGATGGACAACGGTTGCTTATTCCAATTCCGATATCTGGCACCAAACTAATTTAAATTCATCTTCACCCTCTACGAGCTGGTGGATCGGCATTGAACAGCAAGAAAACTACGATAACGGAACAAGAATTAACAACGCACTAATCTCCCCGCCGATTAATTTAAGTGGCACTGTAGGTACAATCAATTTGTTATTCACAGAGAATTACACAACAGAATTGGGTTGGGACTACTGTATGGTGGATGTTACGACTGATGGTGGCGCAAACTGGTCGCACTTAAGGGGTGGATACGGTGCCGCTCCTTCGGGCACAAGCGATGGTTGGATAATTACTACACTTGACCTAAACGCTTATGCCGGTCGAATGGTCCAAATACGCTTTTACTTCGATACAGGAGACCAATTGTTCAATGAATTTCCAGGTTGGTTCGTTGACGATGTAATTATCTTCGACCAAAGCGGTACGATAACGGGTAAAAAATTCTTCGACGTCAACAATAACAGTATAAAAGATATTGGGGAACGTGGAGTTAAAGATTGGTTAATCACAGCAACTGGGCAGGGCATTTCGCTTACGACCCGCACTAATTACCGCGGTAAATATTGGCTGCCTCTTCCGCTCGGCAGTTATACGCTTACTGAAACGCCTAAACCAAATTGGGTACAAACTTATCCACAATCGGGTCAATGGAATATTAATCTCGCAACTCCCGATACTCTTGTAGATAGTATCCACTTTGGTAATTACACTCATGCCAGTTTTATTAATGGTGTTAAATTTTACGACCTAAATCGGAGCGGTACGTATGACGGTGGAGATACACTAATCGGAGAATGGAAAATTCTTTTAACCGATACTCTCGGTAACTTTATCGATTACGACCGTACAGACTCCCTCGGACAATATCAATTATATGTTTATGAACCGGGTATGTACATCGTTATGGAGAACACGAAAAAAGGTTGGGTACAAACTTATCCGGCTGAAGAATTTTATACTATTGGAATTCCTGATTTATTCTCAACAGTAGATGGTAAAGATTTTGGTAACTATTATGACCCAACCGTAAATGGAATATTAGGGCAAAAATTTCATGACCGTAACAGAAATCGTATCAGAGACCAAAACGAAGAATGTTTAGCTGGATTTAAAATTCGGTTGTACAGACAAGGCTCAGGTGGTAAATACAGTCTCTACAAAAAATCTAAGACCGATAGCAGCGGTTACTATCAGTTTTTAAACATCCCCGAAGGAATTTTTAAAGTATCGGAAACACCGTTACTCGGCTGGTATCAATCGTACCCCGAGTCGTGCTACATGCTAACGATGATCCCCGATGGCAAATTCGATACACTAGATTTTGGAAATTACCAAATTGAATCCAGCTCGATAGCGGGTATGAAGTTCAACGACATAAATGGAAACGGAGTTAAAGATGCAGGTGAGCCTGGTTTGAATAACTGGACAATTATACTTAGCGGTTTTACTATCTACGAAACTACTACCAACATTGCTAATATTACCGATTCAGACGGAAATTATGGTTTTACGGGAATTTGGCCCGGTAAGTACTCGGTGAGTGAAGTATGGAAACCTTACTGGAGACAAACTCTTCCAACATACTTTAGGCCCTATTTTGTCAACCTTGGCGCCGAAAGCCATTTAGGAGATATAAATTTCGGTAACACATCGGACAGTAACTTCACACTTACATTCAGAACATTTCTACCTGATAGTTTAGCCCTTGCCGTTGACCAGAAAAATAAACACAATTTAATAAAACCGAAACCCGATAAGACCGAATTTACAATTACGCTACATAATGATCATTCATTGCCAGCTCACGGGCTTATTGTTCATACATCAAAGTCAATGATTCCATCGACGTTAACTTGCTCGAAACCTGGAGCTATTGAATTCCTCGATGCGAAATTAAAGAGGATTAAAATAACATTCATAGAGTATGTGCAACCGGGCGATTCTGTTGTTTTACACGGATATTCACGTAAGATAGGCGTACAGCATGCCTCAACACAAAAGTGGTTGATTGCAGGAGGAGGAGTATATGTAGGACACTTGCAAACCTTTACGAACGAGTACTGGCTTCCAATGCCTAATGCTATAAACTTTTTAGCAGCGGGCGCTGGAACTAACCTTAAAGTTGGTGTGGGCGGACCACATTCCGTTGTACATCCGAATTATAAGCATGTTCAAAAATCATTGGTCGAAAAGAATGACCGAATGCATATTGGCGTTGCGAGGTGTTTGGATAAATTCTCCAACAACAAGTCAATCAGAAATGAACAAAAGTCGCTACCTCCAACAAAACACAACAATAAACTGTTCGCTGAAGTCATAGCTCTGAGAGCAAATATTTTAGGTAGCGATTATGGTATAACACCCGCCGGCTTTGGAAATTTAATTTTCGACGAGGGTGGCACCAATCCGATGAACAATTCTCCGATCAGGACGATAGCTGATATGCTGGATATTTACATGTCGTCGTACAAAGACACCGCACAAAATCCACAATGCACAATGCCTCCTCTTTTTGCAGGTATGGATCCTGAAACACTCTGGACAAAGATAAGAAAGATTAACGGCGCTTTCAGTGGTCCAATGGACACGGTAAGCTTTGGGGCTATATTAGAACTCAAAGGTGTTAAACTATTAGATGAAGTTCCTTTCTTACGTTTGGATAGTGTGGCATTGAGTATGGGAAATGTTCCAATTTTCCCAGTTCCAACGGCAATACCCGAACAATTTACACTCAACCAGAATTATCCTAACCCGTTTAATCCATCTACGATAATTGAATTCTATTTACCTCAGGCGAGTATCGTAACGTTAAAGATATACAATACTCTAGGACAGGAAGTAGCGACCCTGCTCGACAGACAAGAGATGGAAGATGGGGCGCAGGAAGTTGAGTTTTCATCGGTGAATGCTCAGTTGTCTTCTGGAATTTACTTCTACCGCATCGTTGCCGAATCAGTAAAAGATGAAGACAATCCAGTCGGACAAAAATATGTGAAAATTAAAAAAATGTTACTTCTCAAGTAAGAACTCAATCAACTCATACAATTGAGTTAATGTGATAGGGTAGTGAATGTATTTTCACTACCCTTTGTTATTCATAGTTTCCTACTCGATTTCGTCAGCAGTTTAACCCAAAAAATTCATTAGGAAATTGTAAAAAACCGTAAAAATTCTGTAGGAAAAAGTTTAATAGAAACTTATCACTTATAGTGAATTTTCTGGGTTTAATATCCGTGTTCGAGTTTACCTGTTTGCAAACTCCTAGTGCACGTGTCATTCCACACAGGATGTCTTTACTATTTCCTTTTCTTTGTTTTCTCACGCATTTCAACTGCCAGATTTTTAATTTCAGTTAAACTCCTTTGCATCTCACTCCATCCATACCACAGAGCATAGTCGGGGTTAGCGTGGAATGTACCCTGAAAAGTTCGCATCCTGTGTTCAAGAAACATCACAAACAATTTTTGTTCAATTTCGGTGGGTGCATCGTGGAAAGTGAGCAGGTCCGGGAAGTTGTATGTATAGCTCTTAGCTTTTTTAATTACTCCATCCTTGTACAAACCTGCAACCGTTCGAATTGCTTCCGCCATCAACCTGTCAGCTTCTTTAATCATATTGTCGCCCTTCTCCAACTCTCCTTTTGCAAAGTTTGCCGAGTGACACTGATTACAAGTCTTCACCATTTTATCACGTTCTTTCTGCCAATCTTCTTGCGTAAGTCGGGCAACATCGGCAGCTTTTACAATATCGAGACGCGGTGTAGGTTTTCCATCAGGGTCCAGCACATTCAACGCCTGTAGAATAGTTACACGGTCATCAGCCCACTGTTTATCGTCGGGTAATGGAAGGCGGACCGCAAGAAATCCCCAAGCTGTTCGAACCTCGTGGTTGCCTTCCTGCATATGGCAAGTTTGACAAGTAGGTGCGGCAGTGTTTTCAGGCAGCGTTTTGTTTTGTTTTAATAAATAACGTACACCATGTTTAGATGAAGAATACATTTCCCACTGTGGATGGTCGAAACCCATATGACAAGTCTGGCAAGCCTGCGGCTGCTTAGCTTCCTGAACCGAGAATGTGTGGCGAGTATGGCAAGCATCGCATGAAGCAACTCCAAAACCGGCGCCTTGTTTCTTCAATTCTTTGATTTCAGACTCGGTTTTCATTCCAATTTTATGGCAACCGCCGCAGCCTTTCATGCCTTCCATCAATGCCATCGGCTGCATGTGCGCTGTAGGCATTGCTTTCATCGCTGCCCATGCAAGCGCATGTTTTCCTTTTTTATATTGCTCAACTTTATCATCATGACATTCTGAGCATTTATCGGGTGTTGGAATTTTTGCCAACTCAACGTTGGTTGAAGAGTTATGTTCATCGCCATGACACGTGGAACAGGCAACTTCATTCTTGCTATGTTTGCTCAATTGCCAATCGGAAACAATATTCGGAGTGTTATTTTTGTGGCAATCCACACAAACTTGTGATGACGCAGTGAGAGCAGACAGGAAAATTGTTAAAACAGTGATAACGATTTGATAAGATACTTTTTTCATAAATCCTCCTATAATTTTTATTTAGTTGCGATAACGAATAAGTCGTTTGATTTATTTGGTTCATACCTATCCAGAGAAATGCCGCCGAAGTGTTCAACTTTAGAGAATCCGGAACTTAATAAACTTTCGCGAAGCATTTCCCAGCGTAATGGAAAAAGGCGAATGCTTCGAGTTTGTGGTGGAGTGTCCTTTCCTTTAATACGAATATTAAATTCGATTAACTGGTCGATAAATCTATAGTAGCGGATATAAGTTTTACTGCCAGCCTCACGTACATTCTGGATTTCTTTTTTTTCCGATAGTATCCGCTCGTAATTGAGTATTTGTATAAACACTCTACCATACGATTTTAGTATAAGGGGTCTTCGCGTACTCGAGTGGGTCATTTTATATCTCCTTGAGCATGCAAGTAAG
>JASEGV010000047.1 GCA_030017895.1 Bacteroidota bacterium
ACTTGCATGCTCAAGGAGATATAAAATGACCCACTCGAGTACGCGAAGACCCTTTTTATATTTGGGCTGGGGAATACGGAACCTCAGCATACAACTAAAGCAAACCCGCTCAAAGAAAGTGCGTTTCCAAATTGTCTATTTCCTTTTAGGAATGGCTGGTTTTGGATTCTTAGTTGTCATGCTCGATTTTTTAAAAGATTATGAGCAGCTGCATTTCTACGGCTCACGAATTACATTTTTGCTTATCAGCATATTTTTATCTTATGTAGTGTTGAGTGGTAAAATTCTTATTTTCCGTAAACGTGGAAAACAAGGATTGACATACGCAATTGTTACCGGCACATTGTTCGGTTTTTATATTTTTGTCATAAAAAATATAGCCACACTTATAGAAGGCAAGTTTGCGATTGAGTCCCTTTGGGTCGAAGCAGTTTTAATTCTGTTTTTGGCGTTCATCTTTCGACCCGTTGTTGCACGTGTACAAACTCTCGTTGAGCATATGTTTTACCAAGAAATATTCCGTTATCGGCGTAACTTCATACGCTTCACGCGTGAAGCAGTTCATTACACGAATGCAAAAGAATTGACAGAGGCAGCAATACGATTTCTTCGGGAAACAATCTTTGTATCGATATCGGATATCTTGTTGAAAGATGATTCAGAAAGTATATTTCGAAGTGTAATAAATTCGGGTTTTACTTTGCCGATGGATGGATGTATTTCGAATATAATTATTAAAGAACAGAAACCGTATGAAGTCGAAGAAATTTTAGAAACCTGTACAAGCGATGAACGAACGATTCTACAAAACTATCGGGGTGGTTACATTGTAGGACTCAATTCAGAGAAAGCAATGTCGGGACTTCTTCTCATCGGTCCGATGACAACCCGGAAATCATACTCCATGGATGAAGTCGAATTTTTCACTATCTTTGCAAATGAAATATCTATAACGATAGAACGAAATGCGCTAATGGAACAAATACGGGATGAGCAAGCAAAAGCGGCTCAATTGGAACGGCTTGCATCGCTCGGTCGGCTTACGGCAGGTATCGCTCATGATTTACGGAACCCGCTCGGCATTATTTCTCTGTCAGCACAAACTATTCAACGCAATCCCAAAGACGAACAACTTCATCAGAAAATGAGTACGTTCATTGTAGAAGAGAGCAAACGACTGAATAAAAGTGTTGATACTTTTTTACAATATGCTAAACCACATAAACCTGTTTGGGAAAAAGCAAAGCTCGATCAGATCATCGGCGATGCCATTCAGACAATAAATACCAAAGCTGCGGACAGTAATGTTAAAATTAATAAAGAATTTCGTGGAGAGATTCCGGAACTGATCACATCGGTGCAACATTTTAATCGTATGTTGACAAACTTAGGTGCAAATGCTATTGAGGCGATGCCAATAGGCGGTGAGTTAAATTTTAAAGTGATGAATGAAGATAGTTTTATTACCATCGCGGTTTCAGATACCGGAACCGGTATTCCGGAAGAAATCCAATCAAAAATCTTCGACCCTTTTTTTACGACTAAATCAAGCGGTACCGGTTTAGGTTTGTCTATCGTTCATTCAATGGTCGAGAGTATCAATGGTGAAATATCTTTCACTTCAAATAAAAATGGAACTACATTTTATATTAAACTTCCAATAGACGGATCGCGAATATGAACAATCTAAATCTCTTAATAATTGATGATGAAGAAAAGACAAGACAAATCTTAGAAATCAATCTTCAATCTGCCCATAATGTTATTCTTGCTAAAAATGGCCGCGAGGCATTGTCGCTCCTGCAAAGTGAGCCAATCGATATCGTTCTCACCGATCTGAAAATGCCGGAAGTCGATGGACAGACAGTTATGAAAGAAGTGAAAAAGATGGGGCGGAATATCCCTGTAATAATCATGACGGCTTTTGGCACAGTTGAAAATGCAGTTTCGATGATGAAGGAAGGTGCCTTCGATTATTTAACGAAACCGATTGATCTCGATCAGTTAGATTTGGTACTTACTCGTGCGGCAAATCATGTGAAGTTGATTAGAGAGAACGAAGAGTTGCGTAACCAATTGCGTTCGATAGGAAATCTAAGCAATATTATAACGGCAAGTCCAAAGATGCAAGATGTTTTAAAAACGGTTCAACAAATTGCTTCAACAAATTTCACTGTACTTATTGAAGGTGAAACCGGAACAGGAAAAGAATTGGTAGCAAGGGCAATTCACTCTTCAAGTCAGCGCTCTGCTAAAACTTTCGTCGACATAAATTGCGGCGCCATCCCCAGAGAATTATTAGAGAGCGAATTTTTCGGCAGCGAGAAAGGCGCTTTCACAGGAGCAACGAGCAGGCGCATCGGTAAATTTGAACAGTCAAACGGCGGAACGTTATTTCTTGATGAAATCGGTGAGTTGCCGATTGAGCTGCAAGTAAAGCTTCTCCGTGCTATTGAAGAGCAGGCGATTATACGTGTGGGGGGAAATGAGAAAATATCGTTAGACCTCCGCATTGTAGCAGCAACGAATCGTAAATTGAAAGCCGAAGTTGAAGGAGGACGCTTCCGCAGCGATTTATATTATCGGCTCAACGTTGTCAATATCGCCCTCCCACCGTTACGTGAACGCGCAGAGGATATTCCACTTCTTGCTCAACATTTCTTAATGAAGCATAAGCAAAATGTTGGGAAAGATATTAAGGGATTCGATCCGGCAGTGCTTATCTTTTTAAAGACATGCACATGGCGTGGTAATGTTCGTGAATTGGATAATGCAGTCGTAAGATCGATGGTCGCAGCCAGTGAAGAATATATCACAATCGACAACTTACCAGCCGACCTTCACATCGGAAATAATGATGAACAAGAATCAATCCCCTCTTCCTATCATGAATTTCTTTCCCAAAAAAAGATACTGAAAGATAAACACCTCAGGGAATTCGAAAAAAAATTCATCCTCGAAGCTCTTCGAAACAATCAGTGGAACATTTCTCAAACTGCAAGAGCTCTCGATATGGATCGCCGGCAACTTCAAAATTTGATGAAGGAACACGGGTTAAAGGTCAAGGAGAATGAAACGTAACAAATATTCATTTATCACTCAGACCTGCCTGCCGGCAGGCAGGCACTAAGTCCACTCCCGAAGGGATGCCTACGGCATGAGAAACACTAATCAATACTTTTTTTTTATACTCTGCCGCGAGCAATTCTTCCGCACTGCTAACTCACTACCTTCCAATAAGTTACGGATATTCATCTTCTAACCTGCGAATCTTCTCATCGCATCTTTCGCCTCCTCAAAACAAAATTCTATCATATCTGATTAATATTCAAGCATTTTTCCTGTGGCACACATCTTGGGATAAGTTATAGCGAACACCGATAGAATTCGGTACGATCAAAAAAATATTTAAGAATATAAATACAATGTGGAATACAATAATAATAACAACAGTCGGTTTGATTACCGGTATCATACTCATAATATATGTATGGGTAGAAGTTTCTTCTCGTAATCAGGAGAAGAATCACAAAAATCGTTCAGGCACTAAGTAAAACTGTTTAAAACTATTACATAACCTTTATGTTAGAAGAGAAAAAATTAGAATATCAGATACTCGAAGTTGCGAGAGAAATATTTTTCCAGTATGGATTCATCAAAGTGAAGATGGTTGATATTTGCGATCAACTCGGGATCAATAAGAAGACTATTCATAAATATTTTCCATCAAAAGATGTGTTGATTGAGAGGATTCTTGAAGATCACATGCTCGTTGCTTTGCAACAATACAAGGGAATAATGGATTCGTCTGATAAATACGCAACAAAACTATTTCACCTTTTATCCCTTATGGGCAAGACACTCATGTCTATGGGTATACTGTTTCTCGAGGACATGCGAAAATATCGACCAAATTTATGGAAAATGATGGAAAATGTCCGCAAACAAACGCTCTTCATGAGCGTTACAGAGTTTTTAGAAGATGGAATTCAGCTTGGTATCGTCCGGACGGATCTTCGTAAAGAGGTTCTGATCGTAGCGTATTTTGGTGCGATAGAGAGTCTCCTTTGCTCTAAAGAAATAGCAGCGGATCGATTTTCTCGTGAACAAGCAATCAACAATATGACCATGATCCTGGTCGATGGACTCTTGACTGTTCATCAGAGGGAAAGTTGGAATAATAAAAATTTAATCACTCTTCTCCTCACCCTCTTCTTGTTCGGTTGTTCTAATACCGACAAGAACGCTATTACTGCTTCGGGTACCATCGAAACAACGGAAGTTACTGTAACCGCCAAGGTTGGAGGCGAAATTACTAAACTTCTTGTGAACGAAGGTGCGAACGTTAATAAAGGCGATACGTTAGTTACAATAGACAAAACAGATTTCGAGATACAATACAAACAAGCATTAGCGAATGCCGCCGCCGCAGAAGCACAATATAAACTCACTGTTCTTGGACCTCGCGAAGAAGATGTATTACAGGCAAAAGCAAATTTTGAAAACGCCCAATCAGATTTCCAACGTACAGAAGAATTATTGAAACAAAAAACTGTAACACAGAAACAGTATGATGATACAAAGATGAAATTCATTATGGCGCAGCAGAATTATGAAAAGATGAAGAGCGGCTCGCGCAAAGAAGAAATTGATATCGCACGCGCACGCCGAGACCAGGCGGTTGCTCAAGTCGATGCGGCACGGAAAAAACTGAACGATACCTACGTTACTGCAACAATGAAAGGCGTCATAACCGAGAAAGCAATCGAAGAAGGCGATGTTGTTATGCCGAACGGATCTCTTCTCCGTATTTCACGCTTAGATAAAGTTTATATAATGATTTACGTTACTGAAGTTGAGCTTGCCCGTGTAAAGCTTGGACAAGAAGCGAAGATTTATATCGACGCTTATCCGAATAAACCTTTTGTCGGTAAAGTATCCTACATATCCGACGTTGCAGAGTTCACACCGAAAAATGTACAGACCAAAGAAGACCGCACGAAACTTGTATTCGGCGTAAAGATTGAAGTAGAAAATCCGGAACAACAATTAAAACCGGGAATGCCCGCTGATGCGACTATCGAAATCGGGTCTAATTAAAATGAAAACGAAGATACAGGAAACGATTATGACGGAAAACGCAATTGATATACGAGGATTGACTAAGAAATTCGACAACATTATTGCGGTCAACGATTTCAATCTGACGATCCGGCAAGGTGAGATGTTTGGTTTAGTTGGACCGGATGGCGCAGGAAAAACCACTCTATTCCGTATGCTCACAGGTATTCTTCTTCCAACATCAGGTGAAGCTGAATTGCTTGGATTCGATCTAATCAAACAAACGAAGGAAATAAACAAAGAAATCGGATACCTCTCTCAACGTTTCAGTCTTTATGGCGATTTGACTATCGACGAGAACATTGAGTTCTTTGCCGAAATAAACGGAGTAGAGAATTATAAAAAACGGCGCGAGGAATTGCTCGAGTTTACCCGGCTTACTCCTTTTCGAAAAAGATTAGCCGATCAACTTTCCGGCGGTATGAAACAGAAGTTAGCACTCGCTTGTACGCTAATTCATAAACCCAAAATTATATTCTTAGACGAACCAACTACCGGAGTTGATCCGGTATCACGGAGAGATTTTTGGAAAATTCTTTCGAGTTTGCTCGAATCGAATATCACCATCGTTATGAGCACACCTTATTTAGATGAAGCCGAGCGATGCGGAAGAGTTGCGCTGATGAATCAGGGTAAAGTTATGGTTGTCGATACGCCCCCAAATATTAAAAAATTGATGAAAGGCGATCTCATCGAAATCGTCTCCGACCAGATTCGGCGCGCGACAACTTTATTAAAGGGGCACAAATCGGTGTTGGATGTTCAGGCATTCGGAGATCGTCTCAATGTTGTGCTTGAAAACAGCAAGAGGGATTACCCGATTGTCGAAGAAACGCTTCGTAATGCAAATATCACGATTACCGAGCGACGGAATATTTCTCCATCATTAGAGAACATTTTTATCTCACTGATGTCACGGCAAAATAATTGAAGAATAAAATTAAGGATATGACCATGAAAAAATTATTATTACTCGCACTTATACCGACGTTTATTTTTTCGCAGGAAAAAAGATCGTTAAGTATTGAAGAAGCAATCCAGATCGGTATAGATCAAAGCAAACAATTGCACATCTCTGAAATGAGAGCGGTCGCTTCCGATGCAAAGTCGAGCGAAGTTAATGCTAATCGGCTTCCATCACTAAAATTACAGGCAAGTTATACGCGGCTGAGTGATGTTTACCCGTTTGCAGTTCAACTCCCATCAATGCCGCAACCGGTAGTGATATCGCCGGTGGTTCTTGACCAATACACTACACGTTTGGCTCTTCAACAACCGTTGTTTACCGGGTTCAAGCTTTCTAAATCGTCGGAAGCCGCCGAATACTCTGCGCAGGCGTCGCATTTTGATTTTGAGAAGGATAGACTAGAAACGATTTTCAATATCAAAGCGGCGTACTGGAATTTATATAGAGCAATTCAAGTGGAACAAGTTATTAACGAGAATGTTTTGCAAATGCGAGCACATCTTCAGGATGTAAAAAATATGTTGGACCAAGGTTTGGTTACGAAGAACGAGGTTCTAAAAGTAGAGCTGCAGCTATCGAACAGCCAAATCGCTCAGATTGATGCCGTGAACAATGTAAAACTGAGCATGATGAATTTGAACAACCTAATTGGAATATCATTGGATACCGAGGTACAGCTAAATTCGATGATAAAATTGCAGGGCGAAGAAGTTCAAACGATTGAGAATTTAAACCAGAGTGCATTTGGGAATCGTCCTGATTTAAAATCTGCAGAGAACCGTTTCCGGGCAGCAGATGCATCTGTAACTGCCGCAAACAGTGGATGGTATCCGCAAATAAATCTTTTCAGTAACTATTACTACTCCAAACCGAATCTTCGATACCAGCCGACAAAGAATGAGTTTAAAGATACATGGGACGTTGGAGTTAGTCTATCGTGGGATATCTGGAATTGGGGAATGACAAAACATCAATCAGATCAGGCAAAAGCTCAACTGTCACAGGCGAGGTATGCTGAAGATCAACTGAAAGATATGGTTGTGCTTGAAGTAAATCAGAGTTATCTCACACTCGCTCAATCAAAAAAGAAGGTAGATGTAGCCCGGCAAAGTGTTGAGCAAGCCGAAGAAAATTATCGAATTACAAAAAGCAAATTCGCAAATGGCACGGCAACAAACACCGAACTGCTCGATGCCGAAGTAGCGTTACTGCAATCGAAGCTGAACCATACATCTTCGCAGGTGGACAGTGAAATTGCGTACGCAAAACTTTTAAAAGCTTTAGGTAAAGAAAAGTGAGAATGAGTATGCAACAAGAAAATAAAATACCGGAATACGCAATAGAGGTTACAGAGTTAAGTAAAAAATTCGGTTCATTCACTGCCGTTGATCGGGTGAGCTTCAATGTAAAGTATGGAGAAATTTTCGGCTTTCTCGGAGCCAACGGCGCGGGGAAATCAACTACGATTAGAATGCTCATAGGTATACTCGAGCCAACCTCTGGTAAAGGGGAAGTCGGTGGTTTCGATGTTAAGACACAGACTGATCTTCTAAAGAAAAATATCGGATATATGTCGCAGAAGTTTTCGCTGTATGAAGACATGACAGTCGAAGAAAATATCCATTTCTACGGTGGCGTGTATGGCTTATCGAAGGAAAAGGTGAAAGAACGGAAGAAATGGGTTCTTGAGATGGCTGGCTTGCAAGGACGTGATAAAAGCTTAACGAAAACACTTTCGGGCGGATGGAAACAACGACTGGCGCTTGGATGTGCGATTCTCCATGAACCCAAAATATTATTTCTCGACGAACCAACCAGCGGTGTTGATCCTGTATCTCGTCGGAATTTCTGGGACTTGATTAATGAGCTTTCCAGTCAGGGCGTTACAATTCTTGTAACAACTCATTATCTCGATGAAGCTGAGTATTGTAATAACATTATTCTGATCAATGCCGGTCGGTTGATTGCTCAGGGAAGTCCGAAGGAATTAAAAACAGAACATATCACTTATCCCATCCTCGAAGTCGAAACCGACAATGTTGTTGCAGCGCTTGAGCTTTTACGAACGCAACCGTGGGTGGTAGAGATATCAGTGTTCGGTACATATCTGCACGTCGGTGTCGCTGACCTTGAGGAGGGAAAGAGTTTAATTCAATCTATCCTTGATGCGAAAGGTATTCAAGTTAAACGCATTGAGCGAATAGTTCCATCGTTGGAAGATGTATTTTTGCATCTTCTTGAACAGGATATGAAAAAGGTGGCAGCATGACATTCAAACGTATTCGACCAATCATCATCAAAGAATTTCGACAGATACGCCGTGACAAACGTTCGCTTGGTGTTCTGCTCGTGTTTCCGGCATTCTTAGTTCTTCTTATCGGTTATGCGCTCAATTTCGATGTAAAGCATATCTCTGTGGCAGTATTCGATCAGGATAAAACGCAATCGAGTCGCGAATTTGTTCGCAGCTTCTCAAACTCCGAATATTTCGATTTTAACTACTCTGTCCAGAGCTACGATGAGATTGATAAGTTGCTCGACGAAGGAAAAGTACTTGTTGTTTTTGTGATACCGACAAATTTCTCCGAAGAATTGCTCGCGGGGAGAGATGCAAAATTGCAGATTCTTGTAGATGGATCGAATTCAAACACAGCTACAACCGCAATCGGTTACAGTAATGCGATTGTTCAAGCATACTCCATGCGGATAGCCCTTGAAACATTAGCTCGGAGCGGAAAGGAATTGTACGTACCCATCGATTTACATCCAAAGGTTTGGTACAATCCCGAACTCATCAGTGCGAAATTTTTAGTCCCCGGTCTCATCGGATTTATTCTTATGCTAAGCTCCGTCGTCTCCACTTCACTTTCAGTTGTACGCGAGAAAGAGCGTGGAACGATGGATCAGATGATGGTGTCGCCTTTAAAAACAGGTGAGATCATTTTAGGAAAGACAATCTCGTATCTCATTATTGCGCTTGTTGCCTCTGTGCTTGTTCTCCTTATAGGATATTTTTTCTTCGATATTTCTATCCGGGGTAGTATTATTTGGCTGTATGTTGGTATTTTCATTTTCCTGCTTGCAGCGCTTGGGCAGGGACTGTTAATCTCAGCAATTTCACATACACAACAGGTGGCGTTTATCATCTCGGTCTTCTCAACCTTATTGCCGGCATTGATTTTATCAGGGTTTGTGTTTCCAATCCGCAGCATGCCAATCGCACTTCAGATCATTTCTAATGTAACACCTCCCAAATTTTTCCTCATCGTTATCCGTGATGTTATACTCAAAGGTGTTGGACCGGCAGCGTTTTGGGAACAATTAGTTTACATGGCGATATTCGCAGCCATAACACTTAGCTTGAGCACACGATTACTTTTAAAGAAGGCAAATTAATATGAAAACAATTTATCATATCATCGTAAAAGAGTTCATTCAATTTCGACGCGACAAACGTATGCTGGCTCTTTCGTTCATGGCGCCAATTCTACAATTGATTTTGCTCGGTTATGCCGCTACAACGGATGTGAAAGATGTTCCGATGGCGGTTTATAATCAGGATAAATCTGTTGCAAGCCGTGAATTGATCAATCAGTTTGTTCATTCGGGATATTTCGTCATTCAGAAAGATGTAAACTCGCTCAGTGAAATTGACCATGAGATAGAATTTGGAAATGTATGGATGGCTTTAGTTATCCCGCCCGATTTTTCAAGTAATCTGCTGGCGCGTAAAACAGCTTCTATCCAGATTCTAACGGATGGGAGCGATGCCAATTCGGCGAATATCAGTCTCGGTTATGCATCTCAAATTATCAATACGTATTCAACATCGATTCTTGCAGATATCCAAAAGCATATTCCGCAAATTAATCGTCCTGCAAGATTACAACCTGAAATCAGAGTTTGGTATAACCCTGATTTAAAAAGTCGGAATTTTATGGTGCCGGGTGTGCTTGCTACAGTGTTGATGATCATAACTATGACTTTGACTTCACTCGGAATCGTTAAGGAAAAAGAAATCGGAACACTTGAACAGCTAATGGTAACTCCGATAAAACCGTATCAACTCATCATCGGTAAGTTATTGCCGTTTGCCATCATCGGTATGATTGATGTTGTTCTTGTTCTAATTGTTACCCGCTTCTGGTTTGCAGTGCCTCTGCAAGGTAGTGTAGCTCTTCTTTTCGCATTGAGTGGTTTATTTATTTTAACAACGTTAGGTTTGGGGCTTTTTATATCAACCATATCCAAGACGCAACAGCAAGCGATGATGACGGCGCAGTTTTTTATTTTCCTGCCGTTTATTTATCTGTCGGGATTTACATTTCCGGTTGAGAATATGCCGCAAGCGATTCAATATCTCACAGCCATAATTCCACTGAAGTACTTTATTGTTATAATTCGGGGAATCTTTTTGAAGGGTACAGGCATAGCGGAGTTATGGCCCCAGGCGCTTGCGCTCTGGATTTTTGGTATCGTAATTCTAACGCTCAGTGTCATGCGATTTAAAACGAAATTAAGTTGATTAAAAAAGAAAGGTCTATAGATGAAAAAAATATTGTTCAGAAAAATCGCGGCTGCGATTGCAGTTATCTTCTGCATACTCACCACCGCCGAGGGATTACAAGTGCTGTTAGGGATTACTAAACCCGAATACATTGTACTGACACCGCTGTTAATTTACAATGTAATTATGGGGGTTATTGGAGTAATTGTTGGAGTGATGTTGTGGCTTGACCGAAAGCGGGCGCTAAAGCTTGCTGTCATAGTTACATCAATGCACCTGATTGTACTGGCTCTCGTTAGCATAATGCATGTCGCTGGTGGCGTTGTTGCAATGCACAGCGTACAAGCGATGGGTATCCGTTCAATAGTTTGGTTAGCAATCGTTTGGTTTACAAGCATGGCAAAAAATACCTCTACAAATGAAAAATAAGATGTTATTTAATACATGTAAATATCTAAGAAAATATTTAAAATGATATTCGATGAATATTAAATTTGTAATCTTCACTTTGATTTTAATTATAACCGCAAATATGCTTGGCCAGGGAAAATTATCTCTTTTGGAGATTGAAAAAATGAAAGAATATCTGTCGTTATATGATTCGCAATTTACAGTATTTATTGCTAATATTGATAAGATAAAAGGAATACTTGAAGAAGATAAAGCTATTATTTCCAACTTAAAAACGCGCTTTAAGAACGGAGATGAACCCGGCTTCTTCGAGAAAATTAAGGTGAAACTAGCCCGTGATAGTAGGGCAGGCAAAATTGATGACTTACTCGATGATATTGAAGATCAATTAAATGACGAACAGAAAACTAAGTATAAGAACATTGAGAAACCTGTATTAAAATCTCTAAGTAAAAAAGAATTAACAGAATAAAGGAAATTATCAAGTATGTTGCCCATGCTTTTTAAGTCTTTTTATTGGAGAAACTATTTACAAAGAGTTAAACATGGAACAATTAAGAATGAAAATTAGTAAGATATTAATTCTTTTTGCCTTATTAACAATAACTGCTTGCGATGGTTTATTTGATTATTCCCCTTATGTAATTGATTATAGCGGCCAAAACAAAAGTGTGAATCAGAAAAACATTAAAAAGTTATTCAGTCAAAAAATCGACGACACGACAATAATAGCATTAACCGGCGATACTCATCGTTTTTATGATGAAACAGTAGATTTTGTAAAAGCAGTAAATAAAAAATCTTCGGTTGATCTTGTAATACATGTTGGCGATATAACTGATTTTGGTTTGCCGAAACAATATGAATGGGCAAACTCTATTCTGTTGAAATTATCAAGCCCGTATTTTGTTGTAGTTGGTAATCATGATTTAGTTGGGAATGGCAGTACAGCATATAAAGAAATGTTCGGCGCATTTAATTATAGTTTTATTTATGACAGTCTAAAATTTATATTTGTAAACACAAATAGTCGTGAATTTAAGTTTAGTGGAAATGTGCCGGACATTAATTGGCTGGAGGCACAATTACAGCCAAACGATAATTTTACTAATGCGGTTGTTATTTTTCATGTCCCGCCAATGGATGGAGATTTTAATTCGTCATTAGAACAAGCTTTTCATAACACGCTAACACGCTACAATAATGTTTTATTTGCAACACATGGCCATTTGCATCACTATGAAATATATAAACCTTATAACGACAGTATCAGCTACATAAATGTGTATGGGGTAGAGCACAGAAAATTTAACATTATTAAAATAACTAATAATAAATTCGAAATTGAAACATGTGAATTTTAAAATAGTATTGATTATCGCATTTTTTCTGCTTTGCAGCCGATTGGATGCTTACAGTCAGGATTCTCAAGACACTGATTCTGCAAAGTATACAAAGTTTTTGCCTGATTATGTGAAACTACAATTTGCCGGAGGTATAGGATTTTTATCTCTGGGATTGGGGTACACCTTTTTTGATCACAGATTGGATGTCTCTTTTTTTTACGGATATGTACCGATATTTATTTCTATCGACGACTTACACAGTGTTAGTTTACAATTAACAGGGAAATTGATTCGAATTAAAGTTAATGAGGACATAGACTTATTACCATTGAATATCGGTTTTTTTATTCATCATACATTTGGTAATGAATATTGGATAAGTTTACCGTCGCATTATCCTGATGAATATTACTGGTGGGCGCCGGGAAGAAATGCAGGATTATTCATTGGCGGAGAAATTAAAACTAAGCTATTAAGCGATAAAACTCCCGCCTCCGGAACAGCATTTTACGTTCGTGTGGGAAGCAGAGGATTATACATAGCAAGCATGTTTGGAAACTCGGCAATCCCTTTAAGTGAAATAATAGAAGTTGGATTTGGAGTAGCAATTTATCGTTAATAATAATTGTTCAAATGGATTACAATGAAAACTATTAAACTTGCAATTAGTTCCAAAAAGGCAGTATATCATCGCTCGGGGCTTACGCTAATAATTTTATTGGTATTACAAATATCTATTCTAAACGGGCAGGAGCTCAACAATAGTAAAGCGAAAACAACAAATATCAGCTCCGACAATGATCTTAAAATAGGATTAGCTCTTAGTGGTGGAGGTGCGAGAGGGATTGCACACATCGGCGTAATTATAGCGTTTGAAGAAGAAGGAATTCCGATTGATTATATTGCCGGAACAAGCATGGGCAGTATCGTGGGCGGTCTCTATGCTGCCGGGTACAGCGGCGAAGCTCAAAAAGATATTGTTCATCAGATTGATTGGGAGGGGATCTTCAATGAAAATCCTGAGCCAGGTTCTGAATTAATAAGTAAAAGATATGGTATGATGGAATCTATCGTCGTTCTGCGGTTCAAGTTTTGGGACGTATATATTCCTTTTGGTTTGATGAACGGGCAAAGAATTAATGACGAGCTATTTAAATATACAGCTCAAGCTAATTATGCGGCAAAATCTAATTTTGATAGTCTTTCTATTCCATACAGACCGGTTGTTGTTGACATATCTACAGGCGAAGTGGTTGCAATTGATAAAGGGGATCTTGCACAGGCAATACGCGGAAGCATGGCAATTCCTTTTCTTTTTTATCCGGCAAAAATTAATGACAGATATATGGTTGATGGTGGAGTACTCAATGTGATTCCAACCGATGTTGTAAAAGATATGGGTGCCGATATAATAATTGGTGTTGATCTGGAAGGACTTTTCCCTATGGGTACAGAACCTACTAATTTAATGGAAATTGCAGATCATACAATTGATATTATGATTCGTGAATTAAAACAAAAAAATATTGCTCTTGCCGATGTATTGATTGAACCTCAATTGGGTCAACATTCCTCAACTGATTATAGCGAGTTCGATTCGCTTATTGGAAAAGGATATTGTGCTGCGAAAGACAAGATGGAGGAGATCAAAAGAATCATTCCCCAGGAAATCTTAGCGAAGAAAAGAACTAAACGCCAACTTGATTTTACGCTTTTAGAAAAATCAATAATTGGAGAAATAAATGTTATTGGTAATGAATATCTTTTTTCTGAAGCTATCATGGATGATTTTTCCCTTTTAATTGGAGATGAATTTAATTTAGATAAAGCGGTTCAGAGTACAATAAATATTTACGCATCAAACCTCTTTAACAATGTTTGGCTGGAACTTGACACATTGTCAAATAAAAAATTAAAGGTGAGTATTAATGTTATAGAAAAATATCCAAGAACAATTGGGTTTGGTGTTAACTTCAAAGAAGATGAAGGGGTGAGCGGTTTTATTCAGATAATTCACTTCAATTTGTTTGGATGGGGCGAAAGATTGATGCCGTTATTCCGTTTTGGAAAGTTGCGAACAAAAGTCGGCTTTGAAATGGCTAATGATCGGTTCTTTGGTACTCTATTAACTTTTCATAACGGTCTCTACTATGAAAGCGAATATCCCTATTTATATAATTCTGCGGGTGATCAATATGATCAGATGGATTTTAAACGCGTTGTAGGTTTATTCTCTGCAGGGCTTCAGCCATATAGGAAGATTCTATTTTCAGGCGGATTGAGGTGGGAGAGAGTATGGTACAAAACTAGTCGAAACAAAGATATTGGATACATAAACAAAGACAATGTAATTCTCTTCGGTAAAATGAATATAGATAATACTGACAATCGTTATCTACCCACTAAGGGTATTAGATTTGTGATGGAAGGCGAAACGATCTTGAACTATGAAAAAAATACTCACCCATTTTCAAAATTGAGTGCTGAATTGAGCGGGGTTATTTCTCTGCCTTTCAAGCAAAGAATAAATCCATTCGTTAAAATCGGTACTTCAAACGAAAATTTACCGATCTATGAAAAATTCAGAATCGGCGGACCATTGATTATGCCCGGTTTTAGTAGAGATGAATTATGGGGAAATCACTATGCAAGTTTTGGTTTTTCATATCTTATTGAAACTCTTAAAAAAATAAATATCCAGTTTAATTTTACTTATGGAAATATTTATGAAAGGTACGGCGACTTCAGATGGGATAATCTAATAGGCGGGATTTCCGCAGGCATTGTAGCCATCTCTCCAATTGGACCGATTGCATTATTGTATGGACGGAATGAACTCGGGAGAGATCAAATTTACTTATCTGTTGGATATGAATTTTAATTAGACCCTGTTGTTTATTTTGCGTTCCGCAGACATTCGCTCCGCACTTCGTGCGTTACTCAAGACTGTCTTTGGAATGTTGCAATGCACAGCGTACAAGCGATGGGTATCCGTTCAATAGTTTGGTTAGCAATCGTTTTATTTGCGCGGATATCGAAAAAACCTTCTACAAAGGTGGGATGAAACCTTATTTAATTAACATATGGTTGTTTGGTATAGCGTTGCTAACATTCACAGGATGTGAAGATATATTTGGTTTTAACCCTTACTAATCATTTCGCTTCTCAAACGTCAACCAATTAAAAGTAACCGAAATGTTGGATATCTCCGCCCAACCTCCGATATAGATTGAAGATGTGGGGAGTGAAGTAAGAAGGGACGTGCGATGTGCAATGTGTGTTTTGTTGGGAATTAGAGATTGCAAATTTTAGATTTTGGATTTCAGATTTTTATTGTTACGGTTTTAACAGTTCCGATGGAGCTCCACTCCCGATGAATGGGCAAGCTCGAATATTTTCACGCAAAGTTACGCAAATAATAATATTACATTTCATCTGGCACTATTATCTTTACAATATCAATCGGCGTCATTCGATATTTATCGGCTAAGTCTCTTAGATTATCATCGAAGGATGCTTCAATTGATTTCTCCTTCAATCTTCGCATCCCATCTTCAATAGATACATCATACTGCTCACAAATTTGGGAAATTGTCTTCCTGCCAAATCCCATGCCTTCAGCTATCAACGGCTTCGGTTTTTGCGGTGAGATAATCCCGAATAATTCTTTCGCTGTCATATCATATTTATCAGCAAGGTCGCGCACTTGAATAGTCTGACTATCCGGGATGATGTTTCTTTCCTGTAATCGATTTATGACAGCAGGAAGTTCCATTTGTAATTTTGCGGTTAAGTCGGCAAGGGTTAGTAATTCTGCATGAGGGATTGGCGGTTCTTCTTTTGGAGAGACCCATGAGTTCGCTATCTCTTCACCAAAATCCATGACAGTTTTAAATGGCGGTATATCTACAATTGTGAAGACAAGAATTAATCCTGCGAGCGTGGAAGAAAGCATTAGTTCCCGTTTGCGCTTCATACCTTCGTGCAACTTCGTTCTCAAATACGTAATTAAAACTTTCCAATTAAAATAAATGTGAAAACTTGCACCCACAACAAAGAGAAACGTGAAAATTGTATGCACCGACTGCCATTGATATTTGGTTAAGCCGATAAATTTCCAATCCGACCAATTTGCCACCCTACCGGGCGGTGTGATGTATAAGATAATTCCTGATATGCTTATGATGAGAAAAGATATGACAATATAAAAAGTTGTAAACGACCGCCATTGAAATTTCTTTTTAGTTTTTGATTCCATGTATCATTTGTCCTTTTTCGGTTTAAACATTGTTGCTAAAAATACGCCCGCATCCACAACTCAACTTTTTGCTCGATCTGGCGCGAACCAAATTCACTGTCATCTTTGCCAAACATATACGTGTGCCAAAGTATGAATTCAAGATTTGTTTCAGGTTTATAGGTAAAGTTAGCGGAAAGTAAAAAACTGTTATCTTGCAAATTATAGATAGTATAAATTGATGGGGTAAAATAAAGCCAATCGAAAGGCTCCGGCTGGGTTAGCTTAACGTAGAGATAATCGCGCATTAATGTATTACTCTTGAAATATGTTTGACTTATCCCAAGCGTTTGTTGAATTGCATCAGGCGTTCCAATGGCAATGCTTCTTAAAAGATAATCTTGATACGATTCAAATTCATTTTTACTCATTCCAAACCCGTTGCGATAGTATTCTGCAATCACAGTCGTGTTCCACTCGCTAAGATATCTTATTCCAAAAAGGTAACTATAAATATCGCCACGCTCTCGGTTTAAGATTCCATTATCGATGGAATACCTATCAGCATTTCGGGTTAAACTGAATTCGGTGTGGAATTCTAAATTTTCTTTTATGTTCCTCGAAACATCAAATCCATACTTCTTGTAACTCCGGCTGCCTTGATATATCATCAAATCAATATCAGTATCCAATAATAGAAAATAAAATTTTGCCGCAACATCTGTGTATTTCGCTTCACCGAAACGATTGTTTATTGTATTGATTGCTGGAATGATCAACGCTTGAGCTGCGAACGTTTGTAGTGAACCGGATGAAAAACTTTTTATATACTCTACATTTGCCGAAAGAATTCCCGCCTGTGCAAGCTCCGGATTCTCAGGGTCTTTCAGCGGATTTACATATCCAACCGGATTAAAAGCATACCCTTTTCCCCAGTTGTAAACACTTTTGCCTAATTGCAGAGAAGTGTTCAATGTCGGACTGTACCTTGCGTATGCTTCGAACAAATCAACAGTCGCTTCTTCATCGCTAAAATATGTTGCGTGTGTTTTCATAAAAAATCCCACACTGCCCGATTTATATTCGGCATTCAGATACGGTTCAATGCGATACTGTGAAAGATAGCGCGATATATTCTTCGAACTGTAGAATTGAAGCTGGTATGCCGGAGAAGTTTGAGACATCTGTAAAAGAGAATACTTTACATCAAGGTTGCCGCTCCATTCTAATTTTTTCTCATTCGTAGACGAATCGAATTCTTCTTGCGAAAACGCAAACAGAGGAACAATGAGCAGATAAGCGAGCCAGAACTTCACCGGAGATCTCCTAAACGACCCATATAACTCTGTGTAAACACTTCGTCAGGGAACTGCCGTTTTTTGATTTTTTGATATACCATCAACGAGCGATAACCTTTGTAGAGCGGGCTTGTTGTTTCGATAACCGATGGACGGATAAGTCCGTTACCATAATTTTTGTCTTCTTTAAATTCCAGAGTCTTGATTAACATGTTGGACGCTGAGTATGCCTCAACTTTACGGAGGTTTTTTTTATCTTTTGTAATCCACATTTTCAGTTTGTCGTAGGTAACAGTTTTATTCTTTGCTTTCAAGTCGAGAATATACTCCTTTTCGGTTCCTTCAGCATACGAAGCGTTGTACTCGGCTGCATACTCCAACTGCATGAGGTCGGCATTATTAAACACACCGCCAATAATCGATTGTAAACTTGTGATGCGGACAGGTTTGTTTATATTGGGAACATACAACCACATATTTTCGCCCAATCTAAGTGTAGCGCGTCCTTTCTCACTCGCTGGGGTAACGTACAGCATCGCAATTTTATCTTTTCCCTTTTTCACCGTGTAGAAGGTATATTCCTTCTTTGACCCGTTTGGCTCTTCATTAATGATTTTACGGTATGCTTCGTACGACTCGGGCATGAGATTTTCATCAACCGTCTTTAACAACGCACTAGCATCTTGCGCCTGAAGATTTATGCTAAATAAAAATATTAGTATGAACATCATTTTTGTTTTCATGTTTTTTCCTCTCTATACATGTCCTAATGCATCGACCGGTTCCATTCGCGATGCTTTATATGCCGGCTGTAAGCTCGCAAAAACCGAAACAAGCATTACTATTAATGTCGTTAAAATTATTTCGCGCGTGGGAACATCTGGAGATAGCACAACGTTCATTTGCCCGAATGTAAAATTGATGCTTGATGTATTCATCAACAAAAGAACTCCTACTCCAACTATGACTCCGATAATGTTACTCAACAAGCCCATCGTAAAACCTTCTACCAAAAACATTGTAAGAATTCGGCTGGGTCGCGTACCGATAGCGGCTATCGTTCCAATTTCACTGATTCGTTCGTACACCGACATCGTCATTATGTTCAAGACACTGACTAATACAATCGATATTAAGATAAATTTTACAACAAGGATTAGCAAATCGACTATACGCGCAATGCTTGCAAACGGCGAAAGCTGCTCCCACGTGTGAACCTCTTTTTGTGTTGATTGCTTGCTAAGTGATTTTTTAAGATTCTCGGTTACTTTGCCAAGTTGATCGAACTGTTTAAGCTTGATGGCAACTTCAATAATTTCGGGTTTCTCCATTCTCAACAAAGTCATAGCATCATCGATATGTATAAAGCCATCTTTACCCGATGGCCCGAGAACATTCTCCATCATCGCTGCTATGCGTACCGGAATCCCATTAACCGATCCGTCTTTATTTGTAGCGATGAGAACTATTTCATCTCCGAGTTTTAGCGAAAGTCCTTTCATCAAATTTTCCGGCACTAATATTTCACCTCGCTTTAGAAAATTTTTCTTATCCTGAATATCACTTTTAATTCTTTTAATCAGATCGGGTAATGTGTTGCTTTCTAAATCCGGGTAAATTGCGGTTAGCCGTATATTTGAAGATTGTATATAATTGCTTATCATTGCTCCGAATTTGATACGTGGACTAAAAGCTGCTATTTCGGGTATAGCATTCAATGCGCGCTCCACATCCGCATATTCAGAATCGGAGAGACTGATATTGAGCGGAAGATTATCGATTGATTCAACGTATCCTTTTTTATGGATTTGCAAATCTCCGAGTGAGGTGTTTGTAATAATCCCGACCATTTGGGTTTTAAACGAAATCGCTAAGCCGCCAAATACTATTACTAATACAACTCCGAAAGCTATAAGCGATGATGTTAGTATCGTCCGTCGTTTATACCTGAAAAGATTTCTAACAGCGATTTTGATAAGATTAATCATACATACCTCAATTTATCTGTTTAGATTCTTGATTAACTATCGTACCATCTTCAAGTGTGTAAACAATTTCAGCTTCACCAACAATCTTGGGATCGTGTGTGGAAAAAATAAATGTTGTGCCTAATGTTTTCTGCATCTCGTGCATGATAGTTATTACTTTAAAAGCGGTTTTATGGTCGAGGTTAGCCGTTGGTTCATCGGCAAGCACAATTTTAGGATTAGTTACAAGTGCGCGAGCAATTGCCACACGCTGCTTTTGACCGCCCGATATTTGATTCGGATATTTATCCTTAAAATCAATCATACCGACCTTTTCAAGGAGTGAATGGATTCGATCGCGTCTTTCTGAAATGGGAATTGATTTTAGCAATAAAAGTGGATATTCAACATTTTCATAAACCGACAGAACAGGAATCAAATTAAAGTTTTGGAAAACGAAACCAATGGTGTTGCCTCGAAATTTCGCTGCATCCGAACGGTCGAGCATTGCGACATTTACATTATCGACAATAACATTGCCGTTGGTAGGTTTGTCTAACGACCCGACTAAATTCAGAATTGTAGATTTACCACTGCCCGAAGGACCGATGAACGATACAAAAGTTTGTCGCTCGATAGTGAATGATATTTCATTCAAAGCTGTGACAGGAATTTCTCCTGTTTGATAGATTTTTGTTACATTCTCAAGTTTAATTAAACTCATCGTATTCCCTTTCTTTAAAATTGTGCTGTCAACCCAATAATTGGTGTTATTCCAAAATCTAATCGGGTTGTCTCGGTTATTGTGCCGTATGAATCTACCTTGTATGAATATGAAAGAATATTTTCTTGATTGTACACATTCCAAAGGTCGAGATATGCGGTTAAAGTCCAAGCGTTAAAAACAAACTTCTTATCGAGCCGGACATCAAGTTTGTGGTATGCTGGTAGTCGTGCCGAATTGTATTCGCCATCCACCACATAATAAATACCGTTTTTATCGGTTACACCAGCAACAGGTGTAAAAGGATTGCCTGAAGCATATTGGAACTTCGCACCCAACTGCCAACCCTCGCCAAGCTCGATGCCTGCAATCAGATTCAGGATATGCGGTCTGTCGAACTCGAAATAATACTCGGCAAGTCCGTTAGCATCTTGCCGTTTCGACTCGGAATAAGTATATGAAGCTGTACCAACAAATCCATCGGTAAATTTTTTCTGGAGAGAGAATTCAATTCCTCTTGCGTAACCGCTACCGGTATTGTATAGTAGGTCGGTTGTGTCGTTCCCTACTATAACATTCGATAAATCTTTATGATAAACCTCAACGGTAGCCCGGATATCATCGCGAAGCAGTTGTTCTACGCCGAATATATAGTGAGTGGCATAGCTGCTGCGAAGCTGTTGGTTAAATGGATCCAGGGCAATCTGATACGATGCCGGTGTTTGATAATATTTACCGTAGGCAGTATTGAGAGTTATTTTATCTGTTAGATGATAAGATGCCGATATACGCGGACTCAATGTCCCTTCTTTTGTGAATGTGAAATAATCGTATCGGGCACCGGCAGACAAAGATAATCGCACCCATGGACTCCACGTGCCTTGCAAAAATACAGATGGTTTATTGCTAATATCAGGAAGAAAAGAAATGGATGATGCCGGAATAATTTGTCCAAGCCGGGTTGTGTCGGCTGGTTTCCAGGTCGTATGCTTCGACTCGAGAAAACGAACCTGAGCGCCGCCTTTAATATTAAGGTTAGGATTTAATTGATAAGTGATTTCATTTTTTAAAGTATAACTGTTCTCAAGAATATCTTCGCCGATTAAATCTCTTTCTGTCTCGGTACCACGAAGAGTATTCCAGCCGTTACCCGAAAAAGACAAAGTAGTTAAACTGTATGCCTTCGGTGATATAAGATAACGCCAATTAACTCCGAACGCAGTTCCATAGTCATCGCGCGTTAAATAATTATACTTACCGGTATCGGTAGAGCTTTTCATCCTGACCGTCCCTTCGCGCTCGATCTGGTCGAGATAATAAAAACCGACAAGACTCAATCGGTTATTAGCATCCAAATCGTATGTAAATTTTCCGACCGCATCATAATAACTCGGAGCCGCGGGTCGATTGAACACTGATGTCAACAAATCAAACAATCCTCGCCGCGCCGAAAAAACCATTGTCCCGTTATCCATCACCGGTCCATCCACCATCACTCCGAAGCCGGCAACATTTGCATTAACATCTATATTGTGTAATTCCTTATTACCATCGACCATAGTCATATCGAACACTGACGACATTTTATCACCATACTTAGCCGGGAAGCCGCCAGTCATGAAGTTAACTTCTTTCAGTAACGAAGGGTTGATGATGCTGATGATTCCCATCGATTCACCTGTTCGCGCGAAATGTATCGGATTATATATATCAATATTGTCGAGCAACGTTAAATTTTCATCCGGACTTCCACCTCGAACAATCAACTGGGCGCTTTTGCCTCCTGCTGTTGCAACGCCAGGCAGCGATTGCATTACACGGAATATATCTTCTGCCGAGCCGGGAGAACGTCGAATCTCTTGTGACGATAGCGTTCGATAGCTCACAGTGCTTTCCGTAGGTTTCTGAAAATATCCTCCGGTTACCACTACCTCGCCAACTTCAACCTGACTCGGTGTAAGCTCAACATTAATGTGAGTGTTCCGATTTAATATAACTTGAACATCATCATTGATGAAATTGTTGTAACCGATATATGATACCTTTAATTGATAAACACCGATAGGAATATTTTTAATAACAAAGTATCCCTTATCGTTTGTTGAGGCACCTAAGTTAGTTCCCACAACCGCAACATTTGCTGCCGGTAGTGGTTGTTTCGTTACCGCGTCACGCACTTCACCGGAAATACTTCCGGATTTCTCTTCCGAGTATGCGCTGTGAACACTCGTAACAATTATAATGAGAGATAAAATATGAATTAAGTTTTGTTGAAATATTTTTTGCATGGAAATTATCCGATCCGATATTAAATGTAATTTATGTTTTTGTTAGATGATTTTAAATGTGAAAAGATTCAAACAGCTTTAATACTGGTTCAATAAACGTGCCAGCATATCATTTGTGCTTCCTGCTAAACAATGATGATATTGCAGAATCGCAGCGCGATTTATCGACGATTCTGCCGAAGATGTTCGACAATATTGTCGACAACAAATAATTGCCAAAAGATAAATCAACATATCCGATTTGTATTCGAGGATTTTAAGATTGGCACACCGCCTGTAATGAGTATGAACAGAAGAATTGATTAAATAAGGTGAGACTTTACAAACCGAGACAGAATTCGGAGAAAGAACAAGTTTCATGACAAAAATAAGAAGAAGATTTACAAAGGAATTTAAATTAAATGTAGATACGTAAATATGATATTCACTAAAATCTGGTGTACAAATGGACCCACGAATATCGGTTAAATCCATCTGGAGCGTTTCGTACTGCTGTATATGGTGGGCGCCCTAACAGTGATGTACAACGCATCACGGAATTAGAGCAAATGGTAGGTCGGTTGACAATGGAGAATGAGTTTTTAAAAAAACCCTTGAGACATACCGAAACAATTCTGACCAACAACAAGCCCCAAAATGGGATACAATAATGTTTTCGGTTATGAAAAATGAATTACCTCAATTATCGGTTCAACGAAAGTGCGAGATTGCCGGTATTGCCCGCAGCAGTTATTATCGCAGCTTGAAGTCATGTCATTTTGATAATCAAGATGAGATAAAACTACGTAGCCAGATTCAAGTCATTTGTCTTACTATGCCAAGGTACGGCTAACGTCGTGTTACGGCGGAACTGCATCGCAGAAACTATTTTGTGAACCATAAATGCGTTTTACGCTTAAGGGAGAGGATAATCTGCTCTGTTTGAGGAAGAAGCGTTGGATACGAACAACCGATTCTGCTCATGGATATAGGATATATCCTAACCTTGCTCAAGGCATAGCTCTAACACATCCAAACCAACTCTGGGTTTCCGACATAACGTATGTGAGGCTTGTTAGAGAGTTTGTGTATGCTGCTATAATTCTTGACGCATTCAGCCGCAGGGTTATTGGGTGGGCGTTGAGTCGACATATTGATGCCCAACTCAGTCTCAGCGCTTTGGAGATGGCTCTTGAAACGCGGACGGTAATGCCAGGGCTTATCCATCACTCCGATCAAGGTGTGCAATACGCTGCTACCGAATACACCGACTTATTAAAAGCCCACTCTATTTCCGTCAGTATGTCTCGAAGAGGAAATCCGTATGATAACGCAATGGCTGAATCATTTATTAAGACATTAAAGTACGAAGAAGTTCATCTCAACGAGTATGAGACGTTTAATGAGGCTTATGAAAATATTAGACGCTTTATTGATGATCTGTATAACTTGAAACGACTTCATTCATCATTAACTGTTTCACCTTAACTTATGAATCAACTGTCTCAATTTAGGGGTTCACTCCACTTCGTCTTGAAAGGTTTTGAGTCGCTGAAGAAAATCTTCAAACGATGAAAATTGATTCCCCTTAATAAAATGTTCCTCCAGATAAGAAAATGGATTTTCTACTTTCCCTTTTGACCAGGGATGTCTGGGCAAAGACCTTGTCGGTTCTATACCGTAATGTCCGCAAAAAGAAAGATAACGCGAATTCCATTTTAAATTATGCTTTGACGCATTTTCTACAAAACACTTCGCGTTATCTGTCTGAACTCTTAGTGTCACTCCGCCAAATTCATTGAAGCTATTTTCCATTGCCTCAAAAACACTCCCCTGTCTTTGACTCGTGGATGCATCGTAAATTCGATAACGGCTAAAACCAAGTATACAACAGTACACATAAACAGTAGTTAAGTTATCACCAATCAGAATCGTATACGGACTCCAGTCGAATTGAGCCTGTTCACCGGGTGAAGTCTCGTAGGGTTGAAACGTACGCTTAGTTTCAAACTTAATCTCAAGAATGTATCTGTAAAATGCACTTTTTGAGCCTTTGTATCCTTTTAATATTATTTCTTTTAAAACGCGACTTCCTCTTAGTCGCTTGATTATCAATCTCTCACAGATATATTCTTTAAATGGCACAATATCAGGGTTTATTTCTCTCTGCCGATCATATGTCGGAACATCGTCAGATTTTAATGCCTTCTTAACCGTATTACGACTGATACCTAAAAGTTCAGCTATCGTCCGGCTTCCTAATGCCGGTTTGCGCTTTCTCACCTAAAAAGGTTTTTTAATTGTTAAAGGGGTGGGTCAATTTTCGGCGGGAATTTTCAGTCAGTTTTAGTAGAGAAGAAAGCTAAGAATAATTCTAGTGACGATAATCCGAATAAACCAACTCGATACGAATTGAGTCAAAACCATCCCAACCCTTTCAACCCTACAACAATTATAAATTATCAATTACCAATTGACAATTGGGTAACTTTGAAAGTCTATGATGTTTTAGGTCGAGAAGTAGCAACTCTTGTGGATGAGTTTAAAGATGGTGGTTATTATGAAGCAACTTGGGATGCAACAAATATTC